>JBJEUC010000197.1:0-3741 GCA_051883635.1 Candidatus Fimadaptatus sp. | reverse complement strand
TTCGTTTTTCAGCCGCGTAATAATCTCGTCAGGGCTCTCCATTGCGGCGACGGCTTCCTCTTCGGTCAGGCCGTCCTCGATTTTATCGTCCAGCATCTCCTGATAAAATGAAATCATGCTGGTCAGCTCGGGATATATGGAATTTGGGTCGTCCGTCAGCGCCTGCAGTCTGGTCGCCAGTTCAATGAGATATTCGTTCTTCGTCATCTAAATTCGCCGCCCTTTCTATAAATTCAAACGCCTTCATGGCCAGCCGCCATTGATCCTTGAATTCCCTGAGCCGACCTCGGCCCGCGTCCGTAATTGAATACACGCGGCGCAGCCGGTTGTCGTGCTCCACGCTGCGCGCAGTCACATAGCCCGCCTGTTCCTGACGCTTGAGTATGTGGTACAGCGCCGATTCCGAAAGCGTTACATGCTCGGATATATCCTTCTGTATACGGTAGCCATACGAATCGCCCCGGCAAAGCTCCGCCAGCACGCACATGTCCAGTAGCCCCTTCTTAAGCTGCACGTCCATTTGGCATACCCACCTTTCACGCATATTATACATTGTACAGTATTCTATGTCAATCCATATTCTGCAACCATCGGTAGCAGCCAGTGCATTCGAACCTTTTCGCCCCTGCGCACGTCAAAAAATCGTCACCGATTTCATATTATTGCCACGCACGTACAGATATAAATATGATATAATATATCTGAATAAATTGGAGGGTCTTTGCCTGATGAAAAAGAAATCGCGAAAGAACAGCCCGATACTGTTCGAGCCGCGGGAACGGGATAAAAGTTTCATACTCGACGTTATACTTACCTCGGCGAAGATGCTGGTGCTTATAGTGCCCATGATCGGCATCGGCGGCGGCGGTCTGCTGGCAGGCGTGGCGAAGGCGTGGATCGACACGGTGCCCTCGCTGGATCTGGACGCGGTGCGCACCCAGAAGCAGACCTCGTTTGTGTACGACCGCTACGGCAACCTGATAACCGACTTCAAGGGCAGCGAGAACCGCATATACGCCACCCTGGACGAGATGCCCGAGATGCTGCAAAACGCGTTCATCGCCATTGAGGACACGCGCTTCCGCGAGCACAACGGCGTGGACGTAAAGCGCATAGTGGGCGCGTTCGTGTACAACTTTACCGGCTCCGGCTCCACGCAGGGCGGCTCGACCATCACCCAGCAGCTGATAAAGCAGACGATACTTACCAGCGAACAGACCTACAAGCGCAAGATACAGGAGGCCTATCTGGCCCTGCAGCTGGAAACGGTTTATACCAAGGATCAGATACTGGAGGAGTATCTGAACGTGATATACCTGGGCAATTCCTCCTACGGCGTAAAGGTGGCCGCGCAGGACTACTTCGGCAAGGAGCTGAGCGAGCTGACGATACGCGAATGCGCCATGCTGGCCGGCCTGAACAAGAACCCCTACGGCTACAACCCGCGCCTGAACTACTACACGCGCGACAAGGCCGAAGTGACCGACAAGCGCACCAACGACGTGCTGGCGGCCATGTACACGGGCGGCTACATAACCGAGGCGCAGTACAATGCCGCGCTGGCGGAGAAGGTGAACGTGCTGGAGACCTCGCCGCTGGCGAGCAAGATGTACGACAATGCGTACTATGTTGAGTACGCGATATACGACGTGACCACGCACATGCTGCGCATGTATAACCTTGAGGACAATACGACGAACCGCAACCGCATGGAGCAGCAGCTGCGCACCGGCGGCTATCACATATACACCGCCATGGATCCGGAGCTGCAGACCATCGCCGAGCAGACGCTGCACGACTGGGACAACTATCCCTCCACGCGCAACCGCGCCGACAGCGTGTACAAGACCAGCAACGGCGACGGCACGTACAGCGAGATAATCCAGCCGCAGGCCGCCGCCGTCGTGATAGACTACCACACCAGCGAGCTGGTGGCCATAGTGGGCGGCCGCGATACGCCCACCTCACGCAAGCAGTTCAACCGCGCGTATATGGGCCAGATGCCGGTGGGCTCGTCGATAAAGCCGCTGTCGGTCTACGGCCCGGCCTGGGACCTGGGCTCGTCGCCCGGCGCGCCGGTAATGAATATGCCCATACCCATAAGCGGCTGGAACTCGGCGCGCGGATATCCGCAGAACTACGGCGGCGGCGGATACGCCGGGCCGGAGAGCATGCGCACCGCGATGATGAAATCGCACAACACCTCCACCGCTCAGGCGCTCTATACCTATGTGGGCATAGACAACTCGGTCTATTACCTCACGCAGCTGGGCGTGGACGAGAGCCACATAAACGCCGACGGCGCGGGCCTCACGCTGGGCACCTCGGGAATCACGCCCGTGGAGATGGCGGCCGCGTTCGGCGCGATAGGCAACCGGGGCGAGTATGTGAGCCCCGTGGCCTTTACGCGGGTGCTGAACAGCGACGGCAGCGTGTTCCTTGAGTCCTCCACCTATCAGGAGCGCAGGCAGGCCTTCAAGGAATCCACCGCCTGGCTGCTGGTGGACGTGCTCAAGCAGTGCGCCAGCTCCTCGGGCACCGGCAAGCGCGCCCAGTTCGACGGCATGACCGTGGCCGGCAAGACCGGCACCAACAGCGACTACAAGGGCGTGTTCTTCGCCGGGCTTACGCCCTATTACTCGGGCGCGGTGTGGATAGGCCACGACGGCTACAAGGCGCTCAAGTCCGACTCGACCGGCGGCACCTATGCCGCGCCGCTGTGGGCCAGGCTCATGTCCAACCTGCACAAGGCGGCCGGCTATACCGAGGACCGGGACATCATCCCCGACAGCCCCGAGAGCCTGGGCCTGGTAAAGGTAAAGACCTGCGGCGTATCGGGCCTGTTGGCCACCAGCGCGTGCTATGACGACGTGGACGGCTACGGCGTGCAGAACGACTACTGGCTGGACGGCACCCAGCCCACCCAGGAGTGCAACATGCACCAGAGCGTGACGCTGTGTACCCAGACCAAGCGCAGGCCCACCGCCTACTGCCCCAGCGTGGATACCTACTCGCGCGTGTACATACCCGAGGGCCATCCGCTGCGCAAGGCCGACAAGGACGTGGTGGACGATTACTTCACCGGCGTGACGGCCGATGCGGACATATCGTCGATAGGCCGCTGCAAGGTGCATACCGAGGAATGGTATAACTCGCAGTACGTGCCCGAGCCCGAACCGCCCGAAGAGGGTGGCGGCGAGGGCGATGGCGGCGACGAGGGCGGCGACGAATGGATAGACGATGAGGACGCCGTGGGCTGACGCTGCACATGAAATGCGCATAACGTACATAAGCAGGCGGGCGGGGGAGAAAGCTCCTCCGCCCGCCTTGGTATGCGTTGGGCCATGCACAGTGCGGCGCTGGCTGTGGGCGAATGCCGGCTATTGCCCTGCGCGCGCGGGACATGCGGGCGGGCAGCTGGCTTTCGGATATCCGCGCTTTGGACGGTTGGGAAGCGAGGTATATGTTGCGTTCTGCCGTCGCCTTACGGCTTTCGTGGCGCGGTCTTACGTTACATTGCTGCCTTTACGGCGCATTCCAGCGCTGCTGGTGCAATGCTGATTGTGCTGCTTTGCGCGCTTTCGATTTTTGTTTTGAGCACTGCTTTGGAGAGACGGCAAAGTTTGCGTTCTTTCGCTGCTTTTTGGCCTTTGCAGCGCGTCCTTGCGCCGCTGATACTTGTTGACGCAGCCGTGTGGCAGCCTCCGGCGGCCAAGGAGGGATAGGGGGATTGCGAGTTCC
>JBJEUC010000196.1:0-3750 GCA_051883635.1 Candidatus Fimadaptatus sp. | reverse complement strand
TGATGATAGCGCAGCTGGACAGCTACCGCGAGTGCGCGCTCAGCGACGGCGCGACCTGCCCGCGCCGCTCGGTCGACCCGCTGGACACCTCCAAGTACATACTGGCGGCGCGCTCGGCGCTGGACGGCGGCGTATGGGACGGCGGCGGCTGGTAAGGCGGCGGGCGTATGCGGATGCAGACCGGCGCTGAAATGATGAGCATTTCAGCGCCGGTTGCGTTTATGCGGGTGAGTTTATGAGGGCGCGCTTGCGGACAGAGCGCGTTCGCGGTGAATGATATGGGCCGCGCTGCGGGGCCAGGGCCATGAAATGCGCGCGGGCAGGATGCAGGCTCCGGCCGGCATACCGACCGTACCGGGAGCGCTGTGCGGAGGACGCGCAGGATGGCGGAGCGACCCGGGCGCGTGTGAGCGGCGGCGCTTGCGGACAGGGCGCGTTCGCGGCGAATGATATGGGGCCCCGCTGCGGGGCAAATGCATGTGCAAAGTCTGCGGATGGCAAGCTCCGGCTGACTAACCAGTTGCTTGCAGTGCGGCGAGCCTTCGCGCGCGGGAGTCGTCGCGTCCTGCCGTGCAGGATGGCGGGACGGCTTGGGCACACATGGGCGACGGCACCCCGCAGGAGACAGGTGGCGGGGCTGGCGCGCCGTCAGTCCTCGCTCCGCCTTGAGCGGCGCGCGAAGTAGATGACCGCCATTATCAGGGCGGCTATCACCAGCCCGGTCATGAGCATGTTGAGGCCTATCGAAACTATCGCCAGCACCATTACGCCGTTCAGGCGCTCCATAAGCGCGGCCAGGGCAGCTTCCGTCATGGTTATCCCTCCCCTCGTTTGTCACGATTTTATACCTGCCCGGCGGCGCTGTCAACTGCCGAACGGGGCGCGGCGCCGCCTTGCCATCTTTTACCATTGCTTAACGCATCCGGGTATTGACGCGGTGCGGGATACGTGATATAATAATCGCTGTTCGGCAGCGCCGGACGGTAAAGGAAAATGCGCCCTTGGCTCAGCTGGATAGAGCGTTTGGCTACGGACCAGAAGGTCGGGGGTTCGAATCCCTCAGGGCGCGCTGGAACTCAGGTTCCGGTCGGGAGCTTTCCAAGTGAAAGCTCTCTTTTCTTTTGTTCATATGCGGTGCGGAGGGGGCTTGCGCTGGGTGCCGATGGGCCTCGCGTAAGCAACATCCCAGGCGCGTTGCCGGAGCAGCGGCGTTTGGGTGCGGATGCGACGTGGGATGCAGGCGCACGGGGCGCGGCGCAGGAATTTATTGCCGGCTCGACTGCCGCTGGGCGGTAGCGGCGGAGTTGCCAGCCGTATGCAGGTGTGCTCACCCGTTCGGCGGCACACCTGCGCAGGTATTTGTCGCAGGCTCGACTGCCGCAAGGCGGTAGCGGCTATGCCAGTTGTCCGCAGGTGCGCGCTTGAATCCTCCCGCTTGACGGCACGCCTGCGCAGGCATTTGCAGTAGGCTCGACTGCCGCAGGGCGGTATTGGCTATGCCCGCCGTTCACAGGTGCGCGCTTGTGCTCACCCGTTCGGCGGCGCGGCCTGCGCAGGCATTTGTCGCAGGCTCGACTGCTGCAAGGCGGTAGCGGATATGCCAGTTGTCCGCAGATGCGCGCTTGCCTCCCCCGCCTAGCGGCACGCCTGCGCAGATGCGCGGTTGCGGGCCGGGATGGCATGATGCCGGATTTGGCACGATGTCAAACATTTTCCCAAATTCGGTATTGACATATGCACGCATGCGTGATATAATATATTCTGTTCGAGCGGCACGGAGAGTGTCAATCGATGTGCGCCCTTGGCTCAGCTGGATAGAGCGTTTGGCTACGGACCAGAAGGTCGGGGGTTCGAATCCCTCAGGGCGCGCGAACCGGAAGCACGCTAATCTTGATGCAAGATTAGCGTGCTTTTTGCTTACCCGTTCTCTTACGATGTCGGCTGCTCACCCGCCCGGCTGACGCATTGCTGGGTTCCCACGGCGGGCGCTGAAGCGCCTCGCGCACGTTCCCTGCTATCGGCAGGGAAAGCCATTGGCCGTATGAGCGCATGAGCAGGCACGGCGCACCGGTCGCGCTGATTCATCCGGGCCAGCGGCGCAGGAGTTGCCGCAGCATGCGAGCGGCCCTGCGACGGACTTCCCCGCCGCAGAGCCGCTCATGCGTTCGTTTCGGCCGCTCACTGCCGCTCGCCCGTCACCGGGGCCTGCTCAGCGCGACGCCGAACATCGTCAGCCCCGCCATGTTGCGGCGGCATATGCTCCGGGGGCGCACCTGCAGGCTGTGCATGCCCTTCTCCGGAAGGCTCACCCTGCCTGCGTCGAGGTAGCGCCTGCCCTTCTCGCCCCGGACGGCGGCCTGCTCGCTCACCGTGACCGCGATGCGCTCGCCGTCTATCAGCAGCTCCAGCTCATGCCCGAAGTCCTCCAGGCTCCAGAAGCCGCCGGCCTCCAGTATAAGCCGCACGTCGTACTCCGCACTCGGCTGCGTGGTCATGAAGCTCCACTCCAGCCAATCGCGCGCGTCCCACCAGCGCCGCGTGGCGCCGTTCTGCAGCACCAGCCTGGAATAGGGGCTGTCCGCGTGCAGGGCGGCGTCAATGCAGTACAGCTCGATGGAGTCATCGTCGCCGGGCATTATGTCGCCGCACACGCTGAGGCCCGCCGCGCACTCTATCGCCGCCACGCGCACCTCCCCCGTGCCCTGGCCCAGCTCGATGGTCAGCTCGTGCTGGGCGCATGTTTGGCGCTGGGTGAACTTAAGTGCGCTCCCGCCCAGCATGCGGCACGATGTGACCTCGCTCATCAGGCCGGTCAGCCTTATGCTGCGGGCATTCTCGTCGGATACGATCGCGTACAGCACGTTGCCGCGCCGCGTCACATAACCCCACTTGGGCGTATATCTGAGCTGGGCCGGGCCCGTGCCGAATATGGCCTCGCCGTTGACCTTAAGCCACTGGCCCACCTTGGCCAGCTCCGCGCAGGCCGCCTCCGGTATGACGCCGCGCGCATCCGGGCCGACGTTGAGCAGGTAGTTGCCGCCCTTGCTGGCGATGTCGCTCAGCTCGCGTATGAACTCGTTCGCCGTCCGGTACCTGTCGTTTGCCTTGTAGCCCCACGACCCGCTCGACGTCATGGGCGTATCCCAGGCCATGCCCGCGCCGCAGGACGGTACCTCGCAATCGCCCATGGTCCTGTAATCCGTCTCGATATCGTCCGAAAGGCGGCTGTTGACCAGGCAATCGGGCTGTATCGCGTGCACATAGTCGCGTATCTGTTCGCCCTGGGCCGGGCTTATCATTGAGGGCGTGTCGAACCAGATGGTCAGTATGTCGCCATACTGCGTGAGCAGCTCGCGAAGCTGGGGCAGGTCGAACTCGTCGATATACTTTTGCAGATCCTTGCAGTTCTCATTGGGGTAATCCCAGAAGTTGCCGTAATTGCCCAGTCTGTCGGGCCGCCCCTGGACCTCGAAGCTCTGCGCCATGGGATGCCGCCATTCGCGCACATGCGAGTAGTAGAACCCCAGCCTTAGCCCCTGCCGCCGGCACGCCTCGCACAGCTCCCGCATGGGATCCCGCCCGAACGGCGTGGCATCTACCACATTGAACCCGCTCACATCCGTTTTGAACATCGAGAACCCGTCGTGGTGCTTGGCGGTTATCACAATGTACTTCATGCCGGCGCGTTTGGCGATGCTCCCCCATTCGTCGGCGTCAAACTCGACCGGGTTGAACCTTTCGGCGAGCTTT
>JBJEUC010000195.1:0-3757 GCA_051883635.1 Candidatus Fimadaptatus sp. | reverse complement strand
GGCAACATGCCTGTGTAATTCCTAAACGGTCCGGACGCGCCCCGTCCGGGCGAGAGGGAGGATTTCAATGGATAGAATAGTTAACGGTCTGGGTGTCACGCTGGTAGGCTTGCTGGTGGTGTTCACCGGACTTCTGGTGCTGGTCGCGCTGATAAAGATCATGCAGACCGTATTCGAAAAGACGAAAAAGCCCGCGCCCGCGCCTGCCCCGGCGGCGCCCGTCGCGCCCGTCGCCGCGCCCGCGCCCGCAGCCGAGCCGGTTGAGGAGATAGCCGTGAGCGACGACAGCGAGATAGTGGCCGCGATTATGGCCGCGCTCAGCTGTGTGTACGACGGCACCGGCAAGCGCCCGGTAGTGCGCTCGGTGCGCCGCTCCAGCAGCGACTGGAAGCGCGCCTACAGGTAAGCAAATAGCGATACTGCTTGAAGAACAAGTCCATGCGACTATTTTGAGGAGGATTACAATGCGCAAGTTCAATGTTGTGGTCAATGGCACCGCTTATGAAGTAGAAGTCGAAGAAGTAGCCGCCGGCGCTTCCGCCGCCCCCGTAGCCGCTCCCGTAGCCGCCCCCAAGGCCGCTCCCGCGCCCAAGGCTGCCCCCGCCGCCGCGCCCGCGCCCGCCGCTGCTCCCGCCGGAGCTACCACCGTCACCGCGCCCATGCCCGGCACGATAGTCGACGTAAAGGTGTCCGTGGGCCAGTCGGTCAAGAAGGGCGACGTGCTGGTCGTGCTCGAGGCCATGAAGATGGAAAACGAGATCATGGCTCCCGCCGACGGCAAGGTAGTGTCCGTGAACGCCACCAAGGGCGCGAGCGTCAACTCCGGCGACGTCATTATTGCCATCCAGTAAGCTGAGGCTTATTCGAACACAATAGGCCGCGCCGGGCGACCGGTACGGCTTGAGGAAAGGATGGGACTGAATGGGCTTTTTGTTTAATACGTCCGTGGCGCTGGCCGACGGCGTCGAGGCGGCTGCCGAAACCACGGCCGGCTGGTCGTTTGACATCGGCGAGACGCTGAGGAACCTCATAGCTACGACCGGCTTCTCCGGCTTTATGGAAACCGACGGCTGGAAGATGCTGGCGATGATAGCCATAGGCTGCGTACTCGTATTCCTGGCTATCCACAAGCAGTACGAGCCGCTGCTGCTGCTCCCCATAGGCTTCGGCATGATACTGGCCAATCTGCCCTTTGCGGGCCTTACCGCAGAACCCGTCTACGACGCCACAGGGCATCTGGAGAGCGCGGGCGGATTGCTTTACTACCTATATCAGGGCGTCAAGCTCGGCATATACCCGCCGCTCATATTCCTGGGCGTGGGCGCGATGACCGACTTCGGGCCGCTGATAGCCAACCCCAAGTCGCTGTTCCTGGGCGCGGCCGCGCAGCTGGGCATATTCATCGCCTTCACCGGCGCGCTGCTGCTGGGCCAGGATCCCCGCCTGTGCGCCTCCATCGGCATAATCGGCGGCGCGGACGGCCCCACGGCCATATACGTCACCTCCAAGCTCGCGCCTGAGTACCTGGGCTCGATAGCGGTGGCCGCGTATTCCTACATGGCGCTGGTGCCCGTAATCCAGCCGCCCATAATGAAGGCCCTCACCACCAAGGAAGAGCGCATGATAAAGATGGATCAGCTGCGCACCGTGTCCAAGAAGGAGCTCATCATATTCCCCATCATGGTCACGATAGTAGTGTCGCTGCTGCTGCCCTCGGCCGCTCCGCTGGTAGGCATGCTCATGCTGGGCAACCTCATGCGCGTATCGGGCGTGGTGGACAGGATCTCCAAGACCGCGCAGAACGAGCTGATGAACATCGTCACCATCTTCCTGGGCATCTCGGTTGGCTCCACCGCCAGGGGCGCCACCTTCCTCACGACCCAGACCCTGGTCATACTGGCGATGGGCGTGTTCGCGTTCGGCTGCGGTACCGCGGGCGGCGTGCTGCTGGGCAAGCTCATGTGCAAGCTCACCCACGGCAAGGTCAACCCGCTCATCGGCTCCGCCGGCGTGTCCGCAGTGCCTATGGCCGCGCGCGTTTCCCAGGTCGTGGGCCAGAAGGAGAATCCGTCCAACTTCCTGCTTATGCACGCCATGGGCCCCAACGTCGCGGGCGTTATCGGCTCTGCCGTCGCCGCGGGCGTGTTCCTGTCGATGTTTGGTGTGTAAGCATCTACCGCGTCATATATCCATCAAGGAGGCTGCACTATGGCTAATAAACTGCTCATAACTGAAACTATACTGCGCGATGCGCATCAGTCGCAGTCGGCTACCCGTATGCGCACCGAAGAGATGCTGCCGGCCTGCGAGATACTGGACAAGATAGGCTACTTCTCGCTGGAGTGCTGGGGCGGCGCGACCTTTGACAGCTGCCTGCGCTTCCTCAACGAGGATCCCTGGGAGCGCCTGCGCAAGCTGCGCAAGGCCCTGCCCAATACCAAGCTGCAGATGCTCTTCCGCGGCCAGAACATACTGGGCTACAAGCACTATGCCGACGACGTCGTGGACTTCTTCGTCAAAAAGTCCATCGAGAACGGCATAGACATAATCCGCATATTCGACGCGCTCAACGATCCCCGCAACCTCAAGCAGGCCATCGACTCTACCAAGAAGTACGGCGGCACCTGCGAGGTGGCCATGAGCTACACCGTAAGCCCGGTGCATACCGAGGATTACTTCGTAAAGCTGGCCGTTGAGCTGCAGAAGATGGGCGCCGATATCATCTGCATAAAGGATATGGCCAACCTCCTTTTGCCCTACAACGCCTATACGCTCGTAAAGCGCCTCAAGCGCGAGGTCACTGTGCCGATACACCTGCATACGCACAACACCGCGGGCACCGGCGACATGACCCTGCTCAAGGCCATCGAGGCCGGCGTTGACATAGTCGACACCGCCCTCTCCCCGCTGGGCAACGGCACCAGCCAGCCCGCCACCGAGCCGATAGTCGCCTCCCTGCGCGGCACCGACCGCGACACCGGTCTGGACCTGGGCCTGATGAGCCAGGCGGCCAAGCACTTCCGCTGCGTGGCCGACCGCCTCAAGAAGGACGGCTACCTCGACCCCAAGGTGCTGGGCGTTGACATCAATACCCTTTTGTATCAGGTTCCGGGCGGCATGCTGTCCAACATGATAAACCAGCTGAAGCAGGCCGGCAAGGAGGACAAGTTCTACGAGGTGCTGGAAGAGGTGCCGCGCGTGCGCGAGGATTTCGGCTATCCGCCGCTGGTCACTCCCACCAGCCAGATAGTGGGCACCCAGGCCGTCATGAACGTCATCGCGGGCGAGCGCTACAAGATGTGCCCCAAGGAGAGCCAGGGCCTGATGCGCGGCGAGTACGGCCGTCTGCCGGCCCCGGTCAACGAGGAAGTGCGCCGCAAGGTCATCGGCGACGCCAAGGTCATAACCAAGCGCCCGGCCGACGACATCCCGCCGGAGCTGGAGAAGTATCGCGCCGAGATAGGCGACTACATGCAGCAGGAGGAGGACATACTGTCCTACGCGCTGTTCCCGCAGGTCGCCGAGAAGTTCTTCCAGTATCGCGACGCGGCTCAGAAGGGCCTGGACTCCACCATGTTCAACAAGGCCGACATGACCCATCCTGTGTAATGGATAAAACTGGTGGCGGGGGAGCAAGCTCCCCCGCCACTACGTTTCGCCCAAGTGACAATGTCACTTGGGCGAATTTTGCACTCTCACTTATCGGGCGGCAGGCCGCCCTCCCGGCCATTCGCTCGCGATAGGAAGCAATTTCTTC
>JBJEUC010000194.1:0-3757 GCA_051883635.1 Candidatus Fimadaptatus sp. | reverse complement strand
AGGATGGCACGATGCTCAGGGTGCTCAGCGACTGGCGGAGCTGGGTGGACGAGGGCTGGTGCCGCCCGTTTGACTCCACCAACCCCGGCGACACGATGCTGCAGCTCTTCTATCAGAATCGTCTGGGCGGCTTCTTCTACTCCTCGGCGGGCATGCGCTCCATAACCACGAACTGCGCCGAGGCCGGCATCGAGCTGGGCGTGGCCTACTATCCCACCTACGACGCGGACAATCCCGTATCCGAGATCGGCGGCGGCCAGATCGCGATAGTGGCCGGCGACAATACCGAGGAGCAGATAGCGGCCTCCTGGGACTTCGTGGAGTTCCTGCTCACCGATGACCAGATAACGCTCACCAGCAGGTCCACCGGCTACCTGCCCACCACCAAGTCGGTTGCGAGCTGCGACGCCATGCAGGCCTTCTGGGCGGAGAACCCGCTGTTCAAGGTGGCGTACATCCAGCTGGAGGAGACCGGTACCTGCCAGGAGAAGCCCTATGTGCCCTTCATACAGGACTTCACCCAGTGCTGCGCCGACGCGGTTTCGCTGCTGATACAGGAAGGCAGCATCACCCCGGAGGAAGCTCTGCAGCAGATAATCGACACCAGCTCGGTGCTCTTCTAAGTACGGAGGCGGGCGCGGGGGAGCAGTGCTCTCCCGCGCTTTGTGCGTCATAGGGGCGCGCCGCCTGCGCCGGGCCGCGCGCGCGGCAAGGCTTTACCTGGAGCGCCGCATTGCGGGAGGAAGTTTGGCTTATGGCAAAGATAGAATTCAGACAGGTATGCAAATCCTTTGATCGCGTGAACGTTATCGAGAATCTCGACCTCACGATAGAGGACGGCAGCTTCACCGTGCTGGTGGGGCCGTCCGGCTGCGGCAAGACCACGCTGCTGCGCATGATAGCGGGCATAGGCCCCGCCACGAGCGGCCAGGTGCTCATGGACGGGCGCGACATTACCGACCTGGCCCCGGGCAAGCGCGACGTGGCTATGGTGTTTCAGAACTACGCCATCTATCCGACCATGACTGTGCGCGGCAACATAGAGTTCGGGCTCAAGAACCGCCACGTGCCCCGCGAGGAGCGCGACCGGCTCATCGCCGAGGTCAGCCGCGCGGTGGGGCTGGAGGACTACCTTGCGCGCAAGCCCTCCACGCTGTCGGGCGGCCAGCGCCAGCGCATAGCCCTGGCCCGCGCGATGGTGAAGAAGCCGCGCGTGTTCCTGATGGACGAGCCGCTCAGCAACCTGGACGCCAAGCTGCGCGTGGCCATGCGCACGGAGCTGATAGAGCTGCACCGGCGGCTGGGCGCCACCTTCATATACGTCACTCATGACCAGGTGGAGGCCATGGCGATGGCCGACCGCATAGTGCTGATGGACAGGGGCCGCATACAGCAGCAGGCCTCGCCCGAGGAACTCTACCGCGACCCCAACAACGTGTTCACTGCGCGCTTCATAGGCACGCCGCCCATGAACATACTGCCGCTCCGGGGCGGCGAGCAGTTGGGCTTCCGCCCGGAGCGCTGCCTGCTTGCGCATGAGCGGCCCGAGGACGCGGCGCTGGCGCTGCCGGGCGAGGTGGCCACGCGCGAGATGCTGGGCAGCGAAACGCACTACATGGTGCGCGCGGGGGAGCAGGCGGTCATGGTAAAGAGCCCGGACGATTCCGCACGCGTGGGCGAAAGGGTCTGGCTGGGCGTGCGGGAGAGGGACATGTACTTCTTCGACAGCGCGGGCGCGCGCATACGCGACGCGGACGAGCGCCGCCGTGCCCAGCTGATGGCCGCCGCCGGGGAGGTGGGAGCATGCTGAAGCCCGCACCCGGCCGCGCGCCCGGCCGCCGCTCGCCCCTGACAGGGTACCTCGTCTCCTGGGCGATGGTGCTGCCGGCGATAGCCTTTCTTGCGGCGTTCACCATATACCCCATGGTGGACCTCATCCACCTGAGCCTGTATCGCGGCAACGCCAATAACCCCTTCAAGAGCTTCGAGGGCTGGGGCAATTACGAGCGGATATTCTTCGTGCAGCAGGACTTTGTGACCGCGCTGGGCAACACGGCCTACTATACCGTGGCCGTGGTCGTGCTGCTGATACCGCTGTCGCTGCTGTTTGCGGTATGGATGCAGCGCGACCGGCGCATAAACCGCGTGGCGCAGAGCGTGTTCTTCACGCCGCACCTGGTGGCGGCGCTGTCCTGCGCCTTCATCTGGCAGTGGCTGTACAATTCGGAGACCTACGGCCTGCTCAACAGCGTGCTGGCGGCGTTTGGCCTGGGGCCGGTAAAATGGCTGGATTCCACGGCCACGGCCATGAACTGCGTGGTGGTGATGAACGTATGGAAGGCGATAGGCTATTACGCGCTGATAATACTCTCCGCGCTCAAGTCCATACCCAACGAGATATACGAGGCCGCGCGCCTGGACAACGCCTCCCCGGCCAAGACATTCTTCCGCATAACGCTGCCCATGCTCACGCCGCAGCTGTTCTTCCTGCTGATAACCATCACCATAGGCTCGTTCAAGGTGTTCGACTCCATGCGCATAATGACGAACGGCGGCCCCGGCACGGCCACGCAGGTGATAACCATGTTCATATACAACTACGCCTTCGTGCGCAACAACTCGCTGGGCATAGGCGCGGCGGCGGGCGTGGTGCTGATGGCGATTATGATGGTGGTAACGCTCATATACTTCCGCGTGCTGGAAAAGCGCGTACACTACCAATGAAAGGGGCGTATGCTTTATGCACGACAGGCAGATAGCGCGCCGGCTGCGCAATTACCTGCCCAACCTGCCGGGCGACATTGTAAAGGTGGCGGTGATGCTCGCGTTTGTGTTTCCGTTTTACTGGATGATGATAACCTCGTTCAAGCCCTACATCGAGTCGATACAGACTCCGCCCACGCTCTGGCCGCAGAACTTCACACTGGACAACTACCGGGAGATATTCTCATCCCAGATAAACATATGGCAGTACGCCGTGAACACCGTCGTGGTCACGCTAAGCGTGATAGTGCTGCAGCTGGCGGTTATGCTGCCCGCGGCCTACGCCTTTGCCAAGCGCGAGTTCCCGCTCAAGGGGCTGCTGTTCGGCGTGGTGCTGGTGGCCTTCATGATACCGGGGCAGATAACGTACATAACGGTCTACCTCATGTTCAGCCGCCTGAAGCTCATCAATTCGCTCTGGCCGCAGATAATCCCCTTCGGGGCAAACGCCTTTGGCATATTCATGCTCAGGCAGGCCTTCAAGCAGATACCCGACGAGATAGTGGAGAGCGCGCGCCTGGACGGGGCGGGTGAGTTCAAGATAGTGATGCGCGTGATGATGCCCATGTGCAAATCCAGCGTTGTGACCATCGCGCTGTTCTCGTTTGTGGATACGTGGAATTCCTACTTCTGGCCGCTGGTCATGACCAACAGCGAAAAGTACCGCCCGCTTACGATGTATATAGAAAAGATACGCGACGTGGAGCTGGGGCTGGACTGGAGCCTGATAATGGGCGCCAACTGCCTGCTGGTGCTGCCGGTGCTGATAGTGTTCGTGTTCGCCAGCCGCAGGATAATCAAGGCGTTTGCTTACAATGGAATGAAGTGAATCATTGGTGGCGGGGGAGCGCTGCGTTCTTACACGGCGCTCCGCCGCAGTCGCAAGGGTTAGGATGTTGCTTTGCGTTCTGCTGTTGCTTTGCTGGTTTAGAGGCTGCTTCCTTGCGCCGCTTATGGCTGCGGCAGCAGCCTTGTGGCAGCCTCCGGCGGCCAA
>JBJEUC010000193.1:0-3770 GCA_051883635.1 Candidatus Fimadaptatus sp. | reverse complement strand
AACGCCGCCGCTCCGCTATGGGGCGGTGGCGGCGAGGGGCTGGCCGCTGCGCGGCAGGCGCGGGGGCGATAGCGGCTTTGCGGCGGATCAGCGCCGTTGTTTGGGAGGCGGCTGGGGCTGGCCGCTGCGCGGCGGGCGCGGGGGGGTGTAGCGGCGTTGCGGCGGCGCAGAGTTCATGCCACGGAAGAGCGCGAGAGGGCCTTCGGGACCTCTCAGATTCCTGATAAAGCCAGTTTCTCGTTTTGGAAGCGGGATTTGTCAGGGGGCTGAAGGCGGCTTGCTGCCCGGCCGCCCGGCTGCCTGGTAAGTGAAAGTACAAAATTCGCCCAAGTGACGTAGTCACTTGGGCGAAACGTAGCCTGCGCGTCAGCACATCAGCGCGCCAGGCGCACCTCCATCCATACCTGCTCGTATATGTCCATGGCGTCGGTGATATCGTGGAAGAACTCGCAGCGGGAGATGACCTCCTCGTCGGGATTCATGACCGCGTACACGCGCGCGTCCTCCTCCTCGAGGGTATCGGCCACCGCCTTTATGGGGGTGGAGTAGTAGATGTAATCCATGTTCATGGCGGCGATGTCCTCGCGGCACATGAAGTTGATGAAGGCCTCGGCGCACTCCTTGTTCTGGCTGCCCTTGGGTATGCACATGCCGTCGACCCATATGTTGGAGCCCTCCTTGGGCACCGCGTAGTCCAGGGCCTCGTTTTTGTCCATGGCGTAGAGCGCATCGCCCGAGTACACAACGCCCATGGCGGCCTCGCCGCCCACCATCTTGTCCTTTACCTCATCGAGCATGTAGCCCGCGGGGATGCCGGCCTGCTTCTGGGCGATGAGCAGATCCTTGGCGGCGTTCAGCTCGTCCTCGTTGCGGGTATTGAGCGAATAGCCCAGGCTCTTGAGCGCCAGACCTATGGCGTCGCGCTGGGAGTTCATCATGAACACCTTGCCGGCGTACTGCTCGTCAAACAGCACGCTCCAGGAGTCCACGGGTTCGGACACCATTTCCGTGTTGTACAGTATGCCCAGCGTGCCCCACATATAGGGCACCGAGTACTTCTCCTCGGGGTCGTAGTCGGGGTTGCGCAGCGAATCCAGCAGCCCGGCCATGTTGGGTATGTTGGCGGTATTTAGCTCCTCCAGCATATCCGCGGCTATCAGGCGCTCTATCATGTAATCGGAGGGGAACAGCACGTCGTAATTGGTCGCGCCGGCCTCTATCTTGGTGTACATCTCCTCGTTGGTGGTGAAGTTGACGTATTCGACGCGCGCGCCGGTCTCCTCTTCAAACAGCCCGATGACGTCGGGGTCGATATAGTCGAACCAGTTGAAAACGGTGAGGGTAACGCCGTCAAAGCGGGCCGCATCGGCCAGCGCGCAGGGCGCCAGCAGAGTGACGAGCATTACTGCGATGAGAGCGGTAGCGATCTTCTTCATTGACTATTCCTCCTGTGGATTACTTCATTTCTTCCAGACTTGAGCGGCGGTTGACTATCAGCAGCAGCACAAGTATGGTAATGAACATAAGGGTGGACAGCGCGTACATGGTGGGCTCAACGCCGCGCCGGGCGGCGGAGTAGACTATCATGGACAGGTTCTGCTCGGTGCTGGAGGTGAAGTAGCTTATCACGAAATCGTCCAGCGACATAGTGAAAGCCAGCAGCGCGCCCGTGACCACTCCCGGCATTATCTCGGGCAGTATCACCTTGTAGAGCGCCTGCAGGGGGTGGCAGCCCAGGTCCAGCGCCGCCTCGTACATGTTGGGGTCCATCTGCTGCAGGCGCGGCAGCACCGCAAACAGCACGTAGGGCGTATCGAAGGATATATGCGCCATCAGCATCGTGCCCAGCCCCAGCGGACACTTGACGAATATGAACATCAGCATCAGCGACACGCCGGTAACTATGTCTGGCGTGGTCATGGGCAGGTAGCTCAGGTTGATTATCACATTGGCCCAGCCCGAGCGCATCGAATGCACGCCTATCGCGCCCAGCGTGCCCAGCACGGTGGATATCAGCATGGCCGCCACCGCGACCTCCAGCGTGACCTTGAGCGCGTCCAGTATGGGCCCGCTGGAGAAGAGCTTGCGGTACCAGTCCAGCGTGAAGCCCGTCCATTCGGCGCGGGATACCGACTGGTTGAAGGAGAGCGCTATCATAATGACTATCGGCAGGTACAGAAACGCCAGCACCAGTGCCAGGTATGTGAGCTTGAACGCGTGCCAGCCGCGGCTGCTTCGGGTCACCACATGCCACCTCCCTTGCCCTCGGGATCCGCCTTGCGCAAAAGGTACATCGAGATGAGTATCAGCACCATCATCACCAGCGACATGGCGCTGCCCACGTTGCGGTTGTTCATGGTGATGAAGTATTCCTCTATCATGTCGCCCATCAGGTATATCATGCCGCTGGACATGAGGCGCGATATCGCAAAGGTCGTGACCGCCGGCATGAACACCATCGTGATGCCCGACACCACGCCCGGCATGGACAGCGGTATCACCACGCGCAGCACCACGTTCACGCTGTTGGCGCCCAGGTCCTGCGCGGCCTCTATCACCTTGCGGTCCAGCTTCTTGAGCACGGTGTATATCGGCAGTATCATGAAGGGCAGGAAGTTGTACACCATGCCCACCAGCACCGCGCCCTCGGTGCCTATCATCTGCTGCCTGGGCAGGCCCACCAGCTCCAGCAGCGAATTGATAACGCCGTTGTTCTCAAACAGAGTCATCATGGCGTAGGTGCGCAGCAGGAAGTTCATCCACATGGGCAGGAGTATCAGCACGCTCAGCGACGCGCCGCGCGACATGTCCTTGGAGGACATGAAGTAGGCGGTGGGGTAGCCTATCAAAAGGCACAGCACCGTGCAGTACAGCGCCAGCCGCAGGCTGTCCATGAGCACCGGGGTATATTGGGTTATCTTGGTCAGGTTATCCAGCGTGAAATCGCCCGCCTTGGTGGTGAAGGCGTAATAGCACACGAACAGCAGCGGCACTATCGTGAACATCACGCACCATATGGCGTAGGGCGTTGCGAACCAGGACCGCTTCACTTTACATCGCTCCTTGCCATGATGTGTATGTTGAACGGCACTATGGTCAGCCCCACGCGGCTGCCCGCGGGCTGCATGGTGGTGGAATGTATGCGCCAGTCGAAGCCGCCCGCGCGCACCACCATCTCATAGTGTACGCCCTTGAAGGTCACGGACGTCACCTCGCCCACCAGCATGCCCACGTCCTCGCCCACGACCATGACGTCCTCGGGCCGCACTACCACGTCTACGGGCGTGTTGTGGCCAAAGCCCTCGTCCACGCACTCGAACTGGCGGCCGCACATCTCGACCAGGTCGTCCTCTATCATGGTGCCGCGCAGTATGTTGCTTTCGCCTATGAAGGCCGCAACGAACGCGTTCTTGGGCTCGTCGTATATGCGCTTGGGGTCGCCTATCTGCTGTATGCGCCCGCCCTGCATGACCGCGATGGTGTCGCTCATGGTGAGCGCCTCCTCCTGGTCATGGGTGACATATACGAAGGTTATGCCCAGCTGCTGCTGCATCTGCTTGAGCTCTATCTGCATCTCCTTGCGCAGCTTGAGGTCCAGCGCGCCCAGCGGCTCGTCCAGCAGGAGCACCTCGGGCTCGTTGACCAGCGCGCGGGCTATCGCGATGCGCTGCTGCTGGCCGCCCGACATGGCGTCCACCGAGCGCTTCTCAAACCCCTCCAGGTTCACCAGCTTCAGCATCCTGTGTACGCGCTCGGCTATCTCGGCCTTG
>JBJEUC010000192.1:0-3771 GCA_051883635.1 Candidatus Fimadaptatus sp. | reverse complement strand
TCTCCTCCGGCGCGCGCTACTTCTTCGTCGAGCAGGACGACCTCTACGGCCGCGATGTGTTCGACTGCCTCAAGACCTCGTATGACAACATCGTGAAGCTGGGATATGAGATAGTCTGACGCGCGGGCTGTGGGGCCTGGGCGGGAAATGCAGATCCTCCGCATGCGTATGCGTGCGGAGGATCTTTGGTGTGGGGGAGCGCCGCCTCATCACAAAAACCGCGCCCGGCTCCTGCAAAGGCCGGGCGCGGTTGGGCATGGCAGGCATTCTCACGCGTCGCGTTCACTCCCTGCGCCGCCCGCCGGAGATGACCAACAGGCGCAGCAGGTTGAGTATCGACTGCAGCGCCGAGGCCACGTAGGTGAGCGCCGCGGCGCTCAGCACGGCCTTTGCGCCGCGCAACTCGTCGGCGTCCAGCATCGCGCCCGTCTCCAGCGTGGCCAGCGCGCGGCGCGAGGCGTTGAACTCGACCGGCAGCGTTATAAGCGAAAACAGCACCACCAGCCCGAACAGTATGATGCCCACGTTTACGAGCGGCTCCCAGGTGAATATCAGCCCCAGCAGGAACAGCGGTATCGCCAGGTTCGAGCCCAAGCTCACCACGGGCACCAGCGCACTGCGCAGCATGAGCGGACGGTAGTTCGTGGCGTCCTGCACGGCGTGACCGGCCTCGTGCGCCGCCACGCCCAGCGCGGCCACCGAGGTGGAGTTCATCACGTCGTCGGACAGGCGCAGCACCTTGGCGCGCGGGTCGTAGTGGTCGGAGAGGCGGCCGCCGATGCGCTCTATGCGCACCTCGCTCAGGCCGTTTTCGTCCAGCAGTATGCGCGCGGCCTGCGCGGCGGTCATGCCCCGGCGCGAGCTCACGCGGCTGTACCGGGCGTAGGTGGAGTTCACCCTGAACTGCGCCCACAGCGCCAGCAGCAGCCCGGGCAGCACTATAAGCATCGTGGGGTCAAAATAGAAGAACGGATAGCCCATTTCAGCATACCTCCAATCGGCAGTATGCCCGGTCTGCGCCCCGGCCATGCCGGGAGTGCGGCCGACGCATCCGCCTGCCTATATGATAGCCGAAAACGCGCGCTGTTGCAAGCACATTTGAGCGCATGACGCAAATGTCTTATGCTGTTCATAAATGTGTTTTAGCCTTGACAGGCACACGCTATGGTGTTATCTTTATGTAAGTGACTATTCGATACAGGGCCGCGGGCGCGCCTGCCTGCCGCCGGATGGGATGTGCTTTGATGGACAATGATTTTGACTCCAACGCATTGCCTGCGCAGCTGCTTTTGAACATGCGCGCCATTTACGGCCAGCTCAAGCGCGCCGAAAAGAGCGCCGCAGACCTGATAATGTCCGATCCGGCGGGGCTGGCCGGCATGACGATAGCGGAGGCCGCGCGCACCTGCGGCGTATCCCAGCCCACGTTCGTGCGCATATCGCGCCGGCTGGGCTTTGAGGGCTTTGCCCAGCTCAAGGAGGCGCTGCGCGGCGCGCAGTCGGGCGCGGGCGATGCGCGGCTGCCCAGCGACCTGTATCAGCACGTGGACGCCTCGGACGACCCGTATGCCATCGCCACGCAGATAATCCGCGCGTCGATACAGTCGATGGAGGACCTGATGTGCGTGCTGGACAAGGACCAGTTCAACGGCGCGGTGCAGGCGCTGCTGGGCGCGCGGCGCATAGGCTTTTACGGCGTGGGCGACGCCGCGATAGTGGCGCAGTCCGCCTGTCACAAGTTCAACCGCATCGGCGCGCTCTGCGATACCGCCAGCGACCCGGACGTGCAGCTGGTGCAGGCCAGCCAGCTGGGCAAGGGCGACGTGTGCGTGCTGATAAGCCACTCGGGCCGCTCGCGCACGACCGTGGCCGCCGCCCGCCGGGCGCGGGACATGGGCGCGACCGTGATGAGCATAACCAACTACCCGTATTCGCCGCTGGCGCGCCTGTCGGACTTCGTGCTCACGACGGCGTCGTTCATGGAGCATTCGGGCGAGGTGATTACAAAGCGCATATCCGAGCTGGTGCTGGTGGAGAGCCTGTTCATAAGCGTGCTGCTGCACGGCGGGGAGCAGTACCGCGCGGCGCTGGCGCGCTCAAACGACGCGCTGGTGGAGAACAAGCTGTGAGCGCGCGCAGGCTGAGCCGGGAGCAGGCGCGCCGGTTCATGCTGGCGAAGCAGGGCCTGTGGGGCCCGCGCCGCTTTCGGGGCGAGCGGGGCGTGGCGGAATACGTGCGCAGCGCGGGCAGCGTGCAGTTCGACCCGATAGACGTATGCGGGCGCAGCGCCGAGATAGCGCTCAATTCGCGCGTGGAGGGCTTTCAAAAGCCCATGCTTGCGGACGCGCTGTATCAGCGCCGGGAGCTCATCGACTATTTCGACAAGAACCTGTGCATAATGCCGGTGGAGGACTGGCCCTGCTTTGAGCGCGTGCGCGCCGCCCACCGCGCCTGGGAGCGCAGCCATGCCGAGATAGAGGGCGTGCGCAGCCGTGTGCGGGAGCTGATAGAGGAGCGGGGGCCGCTGTGCTCGGCGGACCTGGACATGCCGCAGAAGGTGAGCTGGTACTGGAGCGACACGCGCCTGTCGCGCGCGGCGCTGGAGCACATGTACTTCACGGGCGAGCTGGCGGTGCATCACAAGCGCGGCGGCGTGAAGTACTACGACCTGGCCGAGCGCCTGATACCGCGCGAGATACTCCTGCGCCCCGACCCATATCCGGACGCGCAAGAGCATCTCAAGTGGCGCGCGCTCCGGCGCATAGGCGCGGTCGGGCTGATGTGGGAACGCACCTCGGACGCCTGGCTGTGCATGGATGGCTTCAAGGGCCCCGAGCGCGCGAGGGTGTTCGCAGGGCTATGCGCGGAAGGCAGGCTGATCCCCTTGGAGGTGGAGGGCATACGCGCGCCGCTGTACCTGCGCGCCGAGGACGAGCCGCTGCTTGCGGACTGCTTGCAGGAGGCGGACGCCCGCGTGGAGCTGCTCGCGCCCCTGGACTGCATGCTCTGGGACCGGCGGCTGATTTCGGCGCTGTTCGGCTTTGACTACAAGTGGGAGATATACACGCCCGTCGCCCAACGCCGGTACGGCTATTACGTGCTGCCCCTGCTGAGCGGCGCGCGCTTCCTGGGCCGCGCGGAGCTGGTGTGCGACCGCCCGAAGGCGGTGCTGAGCGTGCGCCGCATATGGTATGAGGAGGGCGCAGCGCCGACGGGCGAGGAGGCGCGTGCGCTGCGGGAGTGTGTGGAGAGGTTTGCGCGATTCAATGAGTGCGGGAGCATTGGTTGGGGTGAGGTGGTACTGGCGCACGGGTGATGTTCGCCAGCTTGACCTGGTATGATGGCGGCGGGGCGCGGCGTTCTTACGAAGCGCGCTGCCGCCCAGGCAATGGGGTTTTGCGCGGCTTTGCGTTCTGCTGTTGCATTGCGGCTTTCGCGGCACGTTCTTGCGCCGTTGTTGCTTGTTGGCGCAGCCATGTGGCAGCCTCCGGCGGCCAAGGAGGATTAGGGGGATTGCGATTTCCCCCTAAATCCTCCTTGGATTCTCCTATTACCCCTTGAAACGCCGCCGCTCCGCTAGGGGGTAGGAGGCGGCGGAGCGATGCGTTCTGGTGTTGCGCTCTGCCTTGTTGCAATGGGGTGTGCATGTTGCTTTGCGTTCTTCCGTTATTTTGCGGCTCTCGCGGCGCGTTCTTGCGCCGCTGTTGCTTGTTGGCGCAGCCATGTGGCAGCCTCCGGCGGCCAAGGAGGATTAGGGGGATTGCGATTTCC
>JBJEUC010000191.1:0-3783 GCA_051883635.1 Candidatus Fimadaptatus sp. | reverse complement strand
CCTCACCCGCGCCCGCCGCGCAGGCGCAGCGCTGCCTCCAGCGCCTCATTGCCCTCGAATATCGCCAGCTCGCCGGCCGCCCGCGCGCGCTCCATGCCCGCGGCCGTGCGCACCGTCCATACGGCGCAGGCGCCCCCTCTGCCGCGCCACACGGCCAGGCCGCGGCTGACGCGCCCGCCCTCCTCGTAGGCCACGAACTGCGGCCGGGCCAGCGGCGCAAGGAGCAGGTTGCTCAGCGCCCAGCCCGCCGCGACGCCGCACATGCGCCGCATGGTCTCGGGCGACGCGACCAGCAGGCCGCGCGGCGCATTCGGCAGGCTGCGGCGGCAGGCGCGCAGCAGGAGCGGGTTGAAGGACTCCACGCAGTACTCGCCGGCATAGCCCTTCAGCGCGCCCGCCACGTCCCGCGCCAGCTTCGCCGTGCCGCGCAGGCGGAAGCCCTTCAGCTCTATCACCAGCGGCACGCGCCCGGCTACCCTTGCAAGCGCCTGCTCAAGCGTGGGCACGCGCTCGCCGGTACCCATGAGCGGCCGGGCCTGCAGCTCGCTCACGCGCGCATCCCGCACCTTGCCCGCCCGGCCCAGCGCCCGGGCCGTATCGCCGTCGTGCAGCACCACCAGCCCGTCCCGGCAGGCGCGCACGTCCAGCTCTATCGCCAGGCCCGCCTGCGCGGCCCGCTCAAACGCGCCCAGCGAGTTCTCGGGAGCGCCCTCGCCGCTCAGGCCCCGGTGCGCGGCCGGCAGGTGCGCCCAGCCCTCCCCCGGGCCGCGCCCGCGCGGGCGCGCGAGCAGCATGGGCAGCGCCCATATCAGCACAGCCAGCACAGCCAGCGCGGCCAGCGCCGCCGGCGTCGCCGCCAGCCTCATACGCCCAGCGCCCGCGCCGCCATCAGCAGTCCGGTCTGCGTCTTGGCGTCCTCTATCTCGCCGCGCATAACGCGCTCCACCAGCTCGCCAAGCGGCAGCCGCTCCACGTGCAGGAACTCGTCGTCGTCGGGGTCGGTGTCGCCCTGCTCAAAGCCGCGCGCCAGGAAGAGCGTTATCCGCTCGGTGAGGTAGCCCGGCGAGGGCACCACGTCGCCCAGCCGCTCCCAGCTGCGCGCGCGCAGCCCGGTCTCCTCGCGCAGCTCGCGCTGCGCCGCCTCCAGCCGGTCCTCGTCGGCACTGTCCAGCTTGCCCGCCGGTATCTCCAGCATCACGCGGCCCACGGCGGGACGGTACTGGTACACCACCGTCACGCAGTTGTCGTCGTCCACGGGCACCACCGCCACCGCGCCTATGTGGCGGGCTATCTCCCTCAGCGCCGTGCTGCCGTCGGGCAGCCTGACCTGCCAGTGCTCTATGTGCAGGAGCTTGCCGTCAAACACCTTTTCGCCGCTCAGCTTTTCCTCTGTAAGGTTCACCTTTTCCATATGCCCCTCCATGTAGGTTCATTCCCTGACCATTGTATGCCCGCGCGCCGCCTGGGTCTAGCACCGGCGCGCGAAGGTTGCGTTACGCCCGCGCTCAGCGCATACTTTCGAACAATTTGTGGCTATTGTAAGTTTCTGTAAGATTTGCGTTTGAATTTCTTGCCGATTAGTGCTATAATCGTTGCGTCATTTGGAAAAGGAGGTGATGCGCGAT
The DNA here is from genome assembly GCA_051883635.1 of Candidatus Fimadaptatus sp. GTDB lineage: Bacteria > Bacillota > Clostridia > Christensenellales > Aristaeellaceae > Fimadaptatus. The sequence goes on along the minus strand of JBJEUC010000191.1, from coordinate 2,158 downwards.
GCCGGTCTACGAGGTGCTGATACGCACGTGCGGCGCGCTGCTGATAGGCACTATCATCGGCATAGAGCGCGAGCGCAAAAACCGTCCGGCGGGCATGCGCACCCATGTGCTGGTGTGCCTGGGCGCATGCATATGCGCGATGATAGAGACCGAAATGGAGGCGCGCATAGTCGCCGTGGGCGACGCCCATGTGACCATGAGCGTGGGGCGCGTCATCGCCCAAGTGGTATCCGGCATAGGCTTCCTGGGCGCGGGCACTATATTCATGGCGCAGAAGCGGGTGTCGGGACTGACCACGGCGGCCTCGCTGTGGAACACGGGCTGCCTGGGGCTGGCCGTGGGCATGGGGTATTACTGGATAGCGGGCATAGGCTGCGCGCTGGTGATGATAGTGCTGATGGCGCTGGCGCGCATAATGCACGTCAACACCGTCAAAAAGGTCGAGATACAGTTCATCCACCGCAAGGAGACCATCGACTACCTCAACGGCTATCTGGCCCGCAGGGATATCCGTGTTGAGGACCTGGACTTCCACGTGGACAACCGCCAGCCCAACAACATCTATACCAACACGTATGTGCTGCACCTGCCCCGCAGCCTGTCCTACGCCGAGATAGTGCAGGACCTGTCCGAGTTTCCCAACATAATGAGCATTTCGACGACCAACACCTGAGCGGCGCGGGAGCCCCTCCCGCCGCCCGCCCGGGCCCCTGAAAGCCGGCCGCGCCGGAGCATATGCTCCGGCGCGGTACTGCGTCCGGGCGTGTACACGCACTGCGCGGCTGCACAAAAGAGCACTTAGAGTCCCTGGTCTTTCAAAGCGACCGAAGCGGGAATGCATGTTCCTCCGCAGACGCAAGCGTTTGCTCCTGAAAAAATACCGGAAGCGACGTACACACCGTCACTTCCGATTGGGCAGGCTGTCCTGCGGAACCTTGTCAATGGCCAGAGCGCGGGAGGGCCAACGCCCTCCCGCGCTCTGTCATGGCTTTGGCTGTCGCCCGATATCAGTCCACCGCTATCTTCAGCACTATCGGGTAGTCGCTGTGGAAGCCCTCGGGCAGTCGCGCCACCAGCGCCTCGCCGGTGCGCTCGAACTCCAGCTCGCCGCCGCCCAGCAGGCTCACGCCGGTCACTATGCCGCCGAACACTATCTGCGCGTCGGTCATGGTGTGCATGGACTTTACGCGCACCACGCCGTCCTCGGGCTGCGCCAGCACATGGGCATATACGTAGCCGGGCTTGTAGGTGAAGCGGATGTCCTCGCCGGTGAACTTGGGGCGGTTCACATCGGTAAACGCGCCCTCGGGCACCTCGGTGGGGCCCTCGCCGAACACGTTCCAGACGCGGGTGCCGTATATGGCCTCGCCGTTTACGCGCAGCCAGTCGCCTATGGCCAGCAGCACGCGCTTGTCCTCGTCGGTTATGGTGCCGTCCGCGCGCGGGCCCACGTTGAGCAGCAGCGCGCCGTTCTTGCTCACTATGTCAATGAGGTCGCACACCAGGTCGACGGGGTTCTTGAAGTCGTTGTTCTCGGTATAGCCCCAGGAGTTCTTGGCTATCGCGGTGTCGTTCTGCCAGAAGCGGGGGCTGGCCGCGGAGAGCTGGCCGCGCTCTATATCGAACACGCCCGAGCCGCGCATGTAGGCGTCGTACTTGTAGTTGATGGTCACCTGCTCGCCCCATTCGGCGGCGCGGTTGTAGTAGTAGGCCGCAAACCGGCGCAGGTAGGGCTTGGCCGCAGGGTTGTGTATCCACCAGTCGAACCACATTATGCGGGGATGATACTTGTCCACTATCTCGCAGTTGCGCACCAGCCAGTCGTCCAGGAACTCTTTGGTGGGCAGCGCGTCGCGCAGGTCGTGGGTGTTCTGGGGGCCGTGATGCACGTTGCCGTACGCGCCGCCGTAGAACTCGGAATTGGCCGGATCCTGCACGTCGCTGTCGAAGTCCAGGCCGCCCTCCATGAACCAGTAGTGCTCCATGCGGTGATTGGAGCAGCACAGCGCTATGCCGCGCTTGTCGGCCTCGGCCTTGAGCTCGCCCACCACGTCGCGGTGCGGGCCCATCTCGTAGGCGTTGAAGTGCGATATGTCGCTCTTGTACATCTGGAAGCCGTCGTGATGCTCGGCCACGGGCATTACGTACTTAGCGCCCG
>JBJEUC010000190.1:0-3785 GCA_051883635.1 Candidatus Fimadaptatus sp. | reverse complement strand
AAGGAGCACAAGGATGCGTTTGCGATGACCTTCCAGCTCCTGCTCAACCATGAGGGCAAGAAGATGGGCAAGACGGTCTCGGGCGCGCTCTGGCTCGACCCCAAAAAGACCAGCCCCTACGACTTCTACCAGTACTGGCGCAACGTGGACGACGAGGACGTGGAGAAGTGCCTGGCGCTGCTCACCTTCCTGCCCATGGAGGAAGTGCGCGAGCTGGGCAGGCTCGAGGGCAGCGAGAAGAACAAGGCCAAGCGCGTGCTGGCCTACGAAGTGACCAAACTCGTGCACGGCGAGGAGGAGGCCACCCGCGCCCAGCAGGCCGCCGAGGCGCTCTTTGGCGGCGGCGGGCTGTCCGGCAGCGTGCCCACCACCCACATAAGCGAGGCGCAGCTGGACGAGGACGCGCGCGTGACCACCTGGGCGGTCAACTGCGGGCTGTGCAAGTCGCGCGGCGAGGCGCGCAAGACCGTTGAGGGCGGCGGCCTGTACATAGGCGACGAAAAGGTGACGGATATCAACCAGACGCTCACCCTTGCCCAGCTCCAGGGCGACGGCGTGCTGCTGCGCCGGGGCAAGAAGAGCTACCACCGCCTGGTGGCGATGCCGTGAAGCCGTTTAGGACGGTGCTGCGGCGCGCCGAGGACGAGTTCATAATAAACAGATCCCGCTTCATAGGCCACGCCGCGCCCTGCAGCGACGAGAAGCAGGCGCTTGAGTTCATAGCCGAAATGCGCCAGCGCTACAAGGATGCCTCGCACAACTGCTACGCCTACGTGATAGGCCAGAACAAGGGCATAATGCGATACAGCGACGACGGCGAGCCGGGCGGCACCGCCGGGCTGCCCATGATGGAGGTGCTGAAGAACCGCGACGTGACCGACCTGTGCGTAGTGGTCACGCGCTACTTCGGCGGAGTGCTGCTGGGCGCGGGCGGGCTGGTGCGCGCCTATACCCAGGGCGCTGTCGTGGCGCTGGACGCGGCCCGCGTCGCGGTCATGCATCCCTCCCAGACCTACCTTATCGAGATAGAGTACAGCCACCTGGGGCGGCTGGAGCACTGGATAAAGGACACGCCCTACCGGCTGGACGACCGCGAGTTTGCCGCCGCCGTCACCTGCCAGATAACGCTCAAGGCCGAGCACGAGGCCGCCTTCCGCGCCGAGATAGCGCGCCTGTTCGACGGGCGGTACGAGCCGGTACTCATCGAGGAGCAGTTCATGGCGTGGGAGGAAGGCGCGGAGGGCTCCGCATGACGGCGAAGGACCTGAAGCATACCCCTCTCCGCTTCGAGCGGGACGGATTCGTGCTGCGCCCGGCGCGCGCGGAGGACGCAGGCGACTATTACGAGCAGAACTTTGCGCCCCTCGACCCGGAGGTGGCCCGCCTGACCGGCTCTCCGGAGCGGTTTGAGCGCGACGATGTTATTGCTTTCTTCCTTGGATGCATCGGGTCGGACGACCGGCTGGATCTTCTGCTGATATCGCCCGAAGGACGCATCGTGGGCGAAAGCGTGATAAACGACATAGACTGGCAGCTGCGAAGTGCCAACTTCCGCATAGCCATATTCCAGGCCCCCGCGCGCGGCCGGTGCCTGGGCGCCTGGACCGTGGGCGTGACCCGCGACCTGGCCTTTGGGCTGCTGGGGCTGCACCGGCTGGCGCTGGACGTCTACTCCTTCAACCCGCGTGCCGAGCATGTATATCTCGCCGCCGGCTTTCGCCGCGAGGGCGTGCTGCGCGACGCGGTGCCCTGCGGTGACGGCTACGCCGACGACATACTGATGGCTCTGCTGGAGGACGAATGGCGGGCGCTGCATGGCACGCATGGACAGGGTACATAAAGGCGCGAAAGGGAATATCCCTTTCGCGCCTTTACTATGGTCCTTCACGAAAAGTAGCGGCGAGCATAGGCGAGAGCGAAGAAAAAGACTTCATCGCGATAGCCAAAGACAATGGCACTTGACGAGTTTAACTTGGTTATCGCGAAGGACCGCTTTATATGTCCCTCACGCATGTTCTTTACATGCGTATCCGGCATCGCATCCGCTCAGCGATATTGCGACCAAATCCACACCGGGCATGTACTTTCCGGGATGTATATGGTAAAATAGAACATCGGCCGAGGCTGATATACACGGAAGGGAGACGACGCTTATGCGCATACGCCTGATACGCATGTTGGGGCTGCTCATCGCGCTGGGGCTGTTGCTGGGCACGCCCGCCATGGCGCAGGAGGCAGCCGATGAGGAAGTCATTCTGTCCATCGACCAGTTCGGCCTCAGTCTGCAAGTGACCTCGTTTGAGCTTGAGGATGACAGGCTGCGCTTCAACGCGACCATAGCCAATGATACCGGTCACACCCTCAACATGTATATAAACGACGCCTATATCGACGACATAGAGGTGGATGGCATAGGCATGTTCGGCATAGGCACGGGTGAGCCTGTGGAGGATTACTTCTTTTTCAAGCCCCTGCGCGAAGGCGACAGCGATATGTTCCGGGACATAAAGGAGCTCCGATTCGCCCTTGAGGTGGATGACCGCGATACGGGCGAGTACCTGTTTACCCTGCCGGTCTACATGTACAGGGAGGGAGACCAGTTCTACCGGCATGACGACGACTACCTGCTCGTCTACCCGGAGTTCGACCAGGGAGAGGTCTATCCGGAGTACTGCCCGGATGATGTCTACCCGGAGTTCGTATCGATACCCTATCCGGCGCTGGTGCTGCCCGAGGGCGGCTGGGGCGAGTGGAGATTCACCAGCAACAACAAGCTGCAAATGCGCGTAAAGGTGGAGAACGAATCGCCCACGAAGGTGGTAAAGGCGTTTGAGATATACATGTACGCCACCGACATCTGGAACGAGCCCATATACGGCAAGGACTACGTATATTACGAGACCACCCGTAAGACCATCGAGCCGTTTGAGACGGCGATGAGCGCATACGTGACCATGCCCAACGCGAACAAAATCGACCGCGTATATGCCGGCATCCATCGCGTGGTCTACACCGACGGAACCGTCGAAGAAGCCGACGCCGTGCAATACAGCTATTGGGACATAGACTAAAGCGCGGGACCAGACATTTAGCGGCCTGTGAAGATGCTTTGACGGGCCGAAAGCAGGCGCCGGACGCTCACTCGGGCATCCGGCGCCTGTGTGTCGGTCTACTCGACCGGGAAGTCAAAGTAGGTATCTGGGAACGGCTCGTTTGCGAGGGTGTAATGCCACCATTCGTTCTGATAGGGCCTAAAGCCCGCCTGCTCCATTATGCCGCGCAGCAGGTCGCGGCGGGCGGTGCATTCGCGGCTCACAAGCGGGCTGTCGTGATGCGAGGCCTCGTCCATGAAGTCGAAGCAGGTGCCCATGTCCAGCTCCGCGCCGTCCGCGTCCAGCAGCGTGAGGTCCACCGTGGAGCCGCGGCTATGGCCCGAGGAGTGGGCGATGTAGCCCAGCTCGAACAGCTGCGATTTGTCCACGCGCGGGTAGTGGCGGGCCCTGGTGCGGCCATCCTCGGGGCGGGCGGCCCAAGCCGCAAAGCAGTCCACCGCCCGCTGCGGGCGGAAGGCGTCCCATACCAGCAGGCTCAGGCCCCGCTCGCCCGCCAGCGCCTGCGCGCGCTCCAGCGCCCGGGCCAGCTCCAGCGTGCCCACGGCCGTGTTGCGCAGATAGCCCTCCACGCGCGCGCCGGTGAAGTTATCCGAAAAGTAATATGCCGAACACACCTTTAGACCAACTATGCGCGATTCAAGATTGCAAAAGCCCTGCGGCAATGGCATAATA
>JBJEUC010000189.1:0-3806 GCA_051883635.1 Candidatus Fimadaptatus sp. | reverse complement strand
GGGGAGCTTGCTTCCCCGGCCACCAGCTTGTTTGACAAGCTGACGTCGGCGTGTGCAATGCCCGCCGACGCTTCATAATGAAGCGGCGAGCGGATTCGCCGTTTGTTATTTATGGCGCGATGCCTTAACATGGAGGTAATATCAATGGCACAGGAACAGAACGGCCAGTTCGTAATGACTCAGGAAGGCTACGACAAGCTGCAGGAGGAGCTCAACTATCTGCGCGAGACCCGCAGGGCGGAGGTGGCCGAGAAGATACGCGTGGCGCGCGGCTTCGGCGATCTGAGCGAGAACGCCGAGTACGAGGAGGCCAAGAACGAGCAGGCGTTCATGGAAGGCCGCATAATGGAGCTGGACAACATGCTGCGCAACGCCCGCATAGTCGATTCCAGCGAGATAGCCAGCGACGAGGTGGGCCTGGGCTGCACCGTGCGCGTGCTGGACGTGGAGTTCGACGAGGAGGACGAGTACACCATAACCGGCTCCACCGAGGCGGATATATCCCAAAACCGCATATCCAACGAGTCGCCGATGGGCGCGGCGCTGCTGGGCGCGCATGTGGGCGATATCGTCGAGGTCGAGGCGCCGGCGGGCACGCTCAGGATGAAGGTGCTGTCCGTGCGCAAGGGCTGAGAGATACCATACGTTTGAGGAGTGTTATATATGGCCAATGAGGAAAACCGGCCGGAGCAGACGGCCGCCGAGCTGAGCGAGCAGGAGCAGATACGCCGCGACAAGCTGAAGGCGCTGGTAGAGGCCGGCAATGACCCCTTCAGGATAACCCGCTTTGACATTACCCACCACTCGACGCAGGCGGTGGCCGAATACGAGCAGCTGGAAGCCGCGTTCAGGGCCGAGCAGGGCGCGGAGGCCGAGGGCCCGACGCTCAGAGTGGCCGTGGCGGGCCGCATGATGTCCCGCCGCATAATGGGCAAGGCGAGCTTTTGCCACCTGCTGGATCGCGACGGGCAGATACAGATATACGTGCGCCGCGACAACGTGGGCGAGGAGAGCTACGCCGCCTTCAAGAACATGGACATAGGCGACATAGTAGGCGTCAAGGGCGAGATGTTCCGCACGCGCACGGGCGAATTGTCGGTCAAGGCCGAGGAATTCACGCTGCTGAGCAAGTCGCTGCGCCCGCTGCCGGAGAAGTTCCACGGGCTGAAGGACCGCGAGCTGCGCTATCGCCAGCGCTATGTCGACCTCATAGTCAACCCCGAGGTGCGCAAGACCTTCGAGGTGCGCTCCCGCTTCATCAAGTTCATGCGCAATTACCTGGACGAGCGCGGCTACATCGAGGTCGAAACGCCCGTGCTCAACACCATAGCGGGCGGCGCGAGCGCGCGCCCCTTCATAACCCACCACAACACGCTGGACATAGACATGTTCATGCGCATAGCCACCGAGCTTCCGCTCAAGCGCCTGATAGTGGGCGGCATGGAGCGCGTGTACGAGATAGGCCGCTGCTTCCGCAACGAGGGCATGGACCCCAAGCACAACCCCGAGTACACCAGCATCGAGCTGTACGAGGCCTACGCCGACTTCAACACGATGATGGACATCGCCGAGGGCATAGTCTCCGGCGCGGCCAAAGAGATACTGGGCACCTACCACACCGAGTGGCAGGGCGAGCAGATAGACCTCACCCCCGGCTGGCCCCGCCTCACCATGGTGGACGCCGTCAGGCAGTACGTGGGCATAGACTTCGGCGCGATAACCGACGACGCCGAGGCCGTCGCCGCCGCCAGGGCCAAGGGCGTGGAGCTGGCCGACACCGCCGACAAGACCTGGGGCAACGCGCTGTACGCCTGCTTCGACCAGAAGGTCGAGGAAAAGCTGGTGCAGCCCACATTCATAACCATGTACCCGGTCGAGGTGTCCCCGCTCACCAAGCGCAGCCCCGAGGACCCGCGCCTGACCGAGCGCTTCGAGTTCTTCATCTGCCGCAGCGAGATGGGCAACGCCTACTCCGAGCTCAACGACCCGATAGACCAGCGCCGGCGCTTTGAAAAGCAGCTGGAGCTGCGCGAGCGCGGCGACGACGAGGCCGAGATGCTGGACGAGGACTTCCTCACGGCCATGGAGTACGGCCTGCCCCCGACGGGCGGCATGGGCATAGGTGTGGACCGCGTGGTGATGATGCTCACCAATTCCGATACGATACGCGAGGTCATACTCTTCCCCACGATGAAGCCTATCGACGCGCCCAAGTCCGACAAGAAGCCCGAGCCCGCCGCGCAGGCGAGCGCGGCCGCCGTCGCGGAGCCCCAGGCGGCCGTCGACGTCAAGGCCGAGCCCATCGACTTTACCAACGTGGAGATAGAGCCGCTGTTCAAGGACTTCGTCGACTTTGACACGTTCAGCAGGTCCGACTTCCGCGCCGTAAAGGTGCTGGAGTGCGAGGCGGTGCCCAAGTCAAAGAAGCTGCTGAAGTTCACGCTGGACGACGGCTCCGGCGAGAAGCGGACGATACTGAGCGGCATCCATGCGTATTACGAGCCCGAGGAGCTGGTCGGCAAGACCTGCATTGCGATAACCAACCTGCCGCCGCGGCCCATGATGGGCATCGACTCCTGCGGCATGCTGATAAGCGCCGTCCACAAGGAGGGCGGCGAGGAAAAGCTCCATCTGCTGATGGTCGATCCTCACATCCCGGCCGGCGCCAAGCTGTATTGACACTTTGCCGCACGCATCCCGTGCGCAGGGAGCCCCACCGTCGCGTGACGGTGGGGCTCCCGCTTGCTTTCCCGATGCTTAAGCCGCCCCCCGCGCCCCGGCCCTCCTGCGGAGCGCGGGGTGCATGGCACGGAATCGAGCCGGGTTATTCACAAACTGTTCATCGGGATGCACCGATTAACATATTGATAAGATGGGTTGAAACGGGTATAATGGAGGTGAAGCATTACCGGACTGGAAGGGAGTATCGAAAATGAACAGAAGGATAGCAACGCTTGCCGCGCTCATGTTCGCCCTTGCGATTCTGCTTGCGGGCTGCAGCGCATCGACCACCGCGACGCCGACCGGGGCCCCCGCCGCGACCGACGCACAGAGCGCTGCGGAGGGCTCGGAGCCGACCTCCGGGCTGACGATAGCCACCGGGAGCCTCAGCGCGGAACCGCTGTTTGTCGACTGGGAGCAGGACGGAACGCCCATGCAGCTGATAGCGCTGCGGGACGACGACGGCGAGGTGCGGCTGGCGTATAACACCTGCCAGGTCTGTATGGGCTCGCCCTATGCCTACTTTGAGTACCGGGGCGGCCTGCTGATATGCCAGAACTGCGGCAGCGGCTTTGCGCTGGAGTCGGTGGGCCGGGTGGCCGGGGGCTGCAATCCGCTGCCGGTGAGCGGCAACCAGGCGTCGGAGGGCCAGGTGACCATACCCGAGGAGGAGCTGGCCGCCGTCGCCGGGGCGTTCAAAAACTGGAAGGTGTTCAAATGAGCCTTGTCCGCGTGACCTGGAGGGTGGAGGGCATGCACTGCCCCCACTGCGAGACGGCGGTGGAGCAGGCGGTAGCGCCGCTTGCGGGTATTGAGGCCCCGCGCGCCAGCTACCGGCGCGGCACGCTGACCGCCCGCTGGGACGCCGAAGCGCTGCCACGCGAGCGCGTGGCCGCCGCGCTCAGCGAGGCGGGCTATGCGCTCGCCGACGGGCCGCGCCGCGCGCCCCTTGGGCAGCTACTGCGCACGGCGGCGCTGCTTGCGGGGCTGGCGGCGCTGTACGGCCTGCTTGCGTGTACGCGTGCGTCGGAATGGCTGGCGGCCTTCCCGGTGGCGCGCGCGGGCATGAGCCTGGGCATGAGATT
>JBJEUC010000188.1:0-3807 GCA_051883635.1 Candidatus Fimadaptatus sp. | reverse complement strand
GGTGTTGAACGAGTGTGTGAGGCAGACCTTAGCGACCTCGTCATAGCCCAGCGACATCATATAGGTGTAGCCATCGGAAACATGGCCCAGATGCCGCACGCCGAACTTCCTGCCGATGTCGTGCAGCAGGCCCAGCACGTACGCCTTGTCGGCGTCCAGGCCCTCGCACCGGGCGGCGATGCTCTCGGCGCAATGGGCCGCGATGCGGCTATGGTCCCCCCAGGGGCCGGGATTGCACTGCTCCGCCTCTCTCAGCAGTTCCTCGGCGGTCTCTCTCAAAGGCAGCATAATACCATCCTCCGCGCACAGGCGCTTGCTTAATGCTCAAAATTATAGCATGATTTGCCCGGCGCGTCAATGTGCAGGAGATGGATGCCGCGCCATGCAGGGCATGGGCCGCCTTTGCGCGGGCGCGGACGGTCTCTAAAGCGCGCGACGGGGGGCAGGTGCCTTCGCCCACTGGCGCGCCGGGCAGGCCCGCCGCGCCGTCATCCCGCGCACGCGGCATCCGCGCAAAACTTTCACCGTGGTAAAAAAAGACATTTTTGCTATTTTCAATCCGCCTGCGGCATGGTATAATTAGCACATACGGGAGCTTTACCCGCAGAACGTCACCGACATTCAGGAGGGATAGACATATGAAAGCGATAGTATTGGCCGCCGGCAAGGGCAAGCGGCTCAACAGCGAAAAGGCGCATCTGCCCAAGGTCATGCGCGAGGCGGCGGGCCGTCCCCTGCTCAGCTACGTGCTGGAGAACGTGTCCTTCATACCGCACGAGGACACCGTAATAGTGGTGGGCTACATGGCCGACGTCGTCAAAGCGGCCTTCCCGGACGATTACAAATTCGTCATGCAGACCGAGCAGCTGGGCACCGGCCACGCCGTGTCCATGGCCAGGGAGGAGCTGGAGGGCTACACCGGCGACGTGCTGGTATGCTTCGGCGACATGCCCCTGTTCAAGCAGGAGACCTTCAAGGAGCTGTTCCGCACCCATGCCGAGAGCGGCGCGGCCGTCACCCTGCTGACCGCCATGACCGAGGTGCCGCCGGCCTACGGCCGCATCATCCGCGACGAGAACGGCAACATCGCCGACATCGTCGAGCAGAAGGACTGCACTCCCGAGCAGGCCAAAATTCGCGAGGTAACGCCGGGCGTGTACGTGTTCAAGGCCGAGTGGCTGTTCAAGGCGCTCAGCCAGCTCAAGAACAACAACGCGCAGGGCGAATACTACCTGACCGACACTCCCAAGATCATCATGAAGATGGGCGGCAAGGTCGGCTCCGCCGTCATCGACGACGCCGATCAGATAGTGGGCGTGAACACTCAGGAGGAGCTGGAAAACGCCGAGCGCATACTGCTCAGCCGCAAGGGCTGACAGGTCGCATAACCAGGCGCCCCGTTCAGTGCGAACGGGGCGCCGCTTTATGCCGCCGCAAAAGCCGCAGGTCCTTGGGGCTCGCTCCCCGGCCCCGCCTGCGCGCGCTTTTTTTATGAGAAACCGCCTGCGCATGCGGAGAAAAGCCTTCCCTTTCCTCAGGAGGGCTCGAACCATCCGGCCGGAACGGGCCCCTGCCCGGCCGCGCCGCAGTCTCAGGCAAGCGTCGGGCCATCCGCCAGACCTCCGGGGCAACCGCGCCATGGCGCTCACGCGCGCATGAACGCCAGGCAGCCCGCCTCGCCCACCGCGCGCAGGCCATGTGCCCGATAAAACGCGCGCAGGCCGGGCGTATCGTCGGCAAGCAGCAGCAGCTGACGCACGTCCGGATACTCAGCCATAATGCGCTCAAGCAGCGCGCCGCCTATACCGCGCCTCTGCCAGCCGGGATGCACCAGCAGGTCCTGCACATACACCACCGTGCAGCCGTCGCCCACCGCGCGCAGCAGGCCCACGAGCATTTCGCCGTCATATGCCGCCAGCACCCTGAGCGACGAGGCGTATGCCAGCTCAAGCCGGTCGGGCTCGCGCGTATATGCGCTCCAGCCCACAGCCTCGTACAGCCTGAGCACCTCCTGGGCACGATAGGAGGTATATTCCTTGATGGCGATAGCGCTCATTTCCCCTTCATCTCCCTTGCCCTGTCAAGCAGCGCCGCACGCTCGTTGGGCAGCTCGCCGTCCATCACCAGCTCCAGCAGCGCACTCAGCGCTTCGCCTATTTCCCGCCCGGCAAGGCCCAGCGCGCGCAGGTCGTTGCCGCCCACCGCCAGCTGCCCCAGCGTGCAGCACGCGCCCTCCGCCACGAGGCGGTCGGCCAACGCCCGCACGTCGTCCGCGCTGCGCGCCGCCGCCTCATCGCCCCGGCACAGTGCCCGGGCGCGCATGAGCGCCAGCGCATCTGCAAGGCCCTCGCGGCCCAGCGCGCTCAAGAGCCGGAGCACCTGCGCGCGCTGCGGGGCGAGATCCCGCCCGGCGTTCTCAACGGCGGCGGCCGCCCGCTCTATCACGGCCGTGGGGGCGCGCAGGCCCGTGAGCGCATGCCGCACTCCCCCGCTGCCCAGCCCGCCCAGCAGCGCCGCCCAGCGCAGCGCGGGCTCGGCGGGCACAAGCGCCATGCGCTCCAGCGCCTCAGCGTAATCCGCAATGGCATCCAGCCCCAGCGCCGCCGTCACCAGCCGCTCCCCCGCCCGGAAGGCACGCTGCGGCGCGGCGGCGCACACCGCCTTGTTCAGCTCGGCGAACACGCGCTCGCGCGCCACGTAGGCTATATCACCCGTGCGGGCATCCAGCGCCCGGAGCGTATCGGCGTCTATGGCGAAGTCCAGCGTGGCCGCAAAGCGCACCGCCCGCAGCATGCGCAGCGCGTCCTCGCCGAACCTTCGGTCGGGGTCGCCCACGCAGCGCACCACTCGCCGCGCTATGTCCGCGCGGCCGTCGTACATGTCCACCAGCCCGCAGCTGGGGCTGTACGCCATGGCGTTTATGGTAAAGTCGCGCCGACACAGGTCGTCGCGCAGCTCGCGCGAGAAGGCCACGCTGTCGGGGCGGCGGTGGTCGGTGTACTCGCCGTCGGCGCGGTAGGTCGTTATCTCCAACGGCATGCCCTCCAGCACCACCGTCACCGTGCCGTGGCGTATGCCGGTGGGTATAGTGCGCTCGCCGCTAAAGCAGGCCAGCACCTCGTCGGGCCGCGCCGATGTGGTCATGTCGTAATCGCCCGGCGTGCGGCCCATAAGCGCATCGCGCACGCAGCCGCCCACTATGTAGGCCTCAAAGCCCGCGCGCTCCAGCCGCTCCAACGCCTGCGCCGCCTGACGCGGCAATGCAATCTCCATCCAAGCCCGCCTCCCCGGTTTTGCCCGCGCCGCCATCTGAGCGGCGGCGCGCGGTTTGCTTCCTATTATACCACGCCTGCGCCGCGCCGCGCCAGCCCCCTGCGCAAAAACATGGTCCGAGATCGCGCGCAGGGCATGAGGGGCTGCGTTGGGTCGGTTCGGGTGGGTGTGGTTGCAGGGGGCGCATTGGTCAACCGCGCACGCGGATGAGCTTACGGTGGATGGGATGGACGTGTCGCGCTGCGCGGCATTCCGATAGCTCATGGGCGCGCGCAGTGGGCCTTGCCGACTTGCCTGCGCGCGGCAGGAGCAGCGATGGAAAGCGGCACTTCGCGTTGGTGGGTCGCGCATCGCGCTGAAATGCACATACTCATGCACTGGGCAGGCGCCTTGACGATGCCGCGCATGTGGCACGCGGCAGGGCATCAGCGGCTGACAGCACTGCGCGCCGAATGAAAACGCAGTGCTTGCCATTGCAGCCAATCACGCGTGCGGAGAGGTTGCGGGGCTGCGTGATGCGCATGTTGCGCTCGG
>JBJEUC010000187.1:0-3813 GCA_051883635.1 Candidatus Fimadaptatus sp. | reverse complement strand
CGTTTCGGCCATGACGCACCGTCCGCGTTCCTGTGCTTCGGCAACGTGCAGCCATCGTTCAGGCAACGCGCTTCCTGCCGCGCCCGGGTCATGTGTCATGCACACTGACCACGGCAGCGCCTTATCTCCTGAACACCGCAACGCACACCTGCCCAGTTGCCGCGCTCCCAGCCCCGCTCGGTTCTTGCCTCCCCATCATCAATGGCACACCGCACCCTCACGCCCGCAATAGCCAAAGCGCCCGAACTCACGTCCGGGCGCTTGCGTATCATGCGGTATCCGCGTTGGCGGCGGGCTTATTCCTCAGCCATGCCCAGGCTGTCCTCCTGCTCCTCGGCCTTGAGGGCCTCGGCGTCCTTGGGCGCGGCCTTTTTGGCGCGGCGCGCCTTGGGCGCGGGCTTGGCGGGGGTCTCCTCCTTCAGCACGGAGCCGAGGTCGACCGAGTCGTCGCCCTCAGCCAGCAGCTTGTACAGGCGGATGTAGTCCTTGGCCGAATGATCCCAGCCGTAGGAGCCCTTCATCGCGCGGCGCATCAGCGCGGTCCACGCCTTCTTGTTGTCGGTATAGAGCTTTATCGCCATCTGCACCACGTGCAGCATGTCGTGGGCGTTGTAGTTGGCAAAGGTGAAGCCGTTGCCCTCGCCGGTGAACTCGTTGTAGGGCTGCACGGTGTCGCGCAGGCCGCCGGTCTCGCGCACTATCGGCAGCGTGCCGTAGCGCAGCGATATCATCTGGCTCAGGCCGCAGGGCTCGAACATGGACGGCATGAGGAACATGTCCGCGCCGGCGTATATCTTGTGCGCCAGCGGGTGGCTCATCTCTATGCGCGCGGCCAGCTGGCCCGGATACTTCCACTGCGCCCAGTTGAACAGGTCGACGTACTTGTCGTCGCCCTTGCCCAGCACGGCTATCTGCGCGCCGGTGGCCATCAGCTCGGGCAGCACGCACTCGACCAGCTCCAGGCCCTTCTGGCTGGAGAGGCGGCCCACCATGCCTATCAGCGGCACATTCGGGTCGACCTTCAGGCCCAGCTCCTCCTGCAGCGCCGCCTTGTTGTCCTTCTTCTTGGCCGGAGCGCGCAGCGAGTAGTTGGCGTATATCAGCGGATCGGTCGCGGGGTTGTACTCGTCGGTGTCTATGCCGTTGAGTATGCCCACCAGCTTGTTGCCGCGCGAGCGCAGCAGGCCGTCCAGCCGCTCGCCGTAATAGCCGGACTGTATCTCCAGCGCGTAGGTCGGGCTGACGGTGGAGAGATAGTCGGCAAACTTGAGTCCGCCCTTCATGAAGCTGGCGCCGCCGTAGAACTCTATGTTGTCGGCCGTATAAGCCCAGGAGCCCAGCGACAGCAGGTCCTCGATGTAGTCTATCGAGAACACGCCCTGGTACTGGAGGTTGTGTATAGTAAACAGCGTCTTTATGCCGCGGTAGAAGTCCAGCGTCTGGTACTGGCTCTTGAGCAGCACGGGTATCATGCCGGTCTGCCAGTCGTGGCAATGCAGCACGTCGGGCTTGAAGCCGATATGCGGCAGCGCCTCCAGCACCGCGCGGTCAAAGTACGCGAAGCGCTCGCCCTCGTCGCCGCCCAGTCCGTACACGTAGGGCCTGCCGAAGTAGTATTCGTTATCCACGAAATAGAAGGTTATGCCTTCGTAAACCAGCTCCTCTATGCCGCAGTACTGCCTGCGCCAGCCCAGGTTTACGTAGAAATAGAGCTTATGGGTCATCTTGTCGCGCCACGACTTGGGTATCTCGCGGTACAGCGGCAATATCACGCGCACGTCCACGTCGTTTTTGAGTATCTCCTTGGGCAGCGCGCCTACTACGTCGGCCAGGCCTCCGGTTTTGACAAACGGAACGCATTCCGATGCGGCAAACAACACTTTCATCATCAATATCATCCTCTCTGTCATTTATCGAAAGCATGCCTCTTTACACTTTTATTGTAATGCGCATTATAGAAACAGTCCAGATGCTTATTTTGAATTATCTGTGCATTTTTAGATATTATGCGCGCAGCTTAACATCATTGAACCGTGCGGGCCGCCCCTGCACGCCCGCTCCGGGGACTTTTTCCATGCGCAATGCAGCCAAAGTTACGCCGGACTGAAAAGCGGGGCTGCAGCCCCGCTTTTGCATCACAGTATCGTGCCCTTTGCGATGACCAGCGGATAGGAAGGCTGGCCTATCAGGCGTCCATCGCGCTTGAGCGTGACCTCCTTGTCGAAAATGACGTTTTCGACCTCGGCGTTCTGCTGTATCTCGCTGTCCTGCATGATTATCGAGTTCTTCACGGTCGCGCCCGCGTGTACGCGCACTCCGCGGAAGAGTATGCTGTTTTCGATATGGCCCTCGATTATGCAGCCGTCGGCCACCAGCGAGTTGCAGGAGGAGGAGTCGTGCAGGTACTTGGCCGGCACCTCGTCGCGTATCTTGGTGTAGACCGGGTTCACGTTGAACATGTCGTGGCGGGTCTTTACGTCCAGCATGTCCATGTTGAAGCGGAACAGGCTCAGCACCGATTCGATGCGGCAGGCATAGCCCTTGTACTCGTAGCTCATTATCCTCATGTCGCCCGAGCGGATATGGCTCTGGACCACGTCCTTGCCGAAGTCGTGGTCGCCGTGCGCCGCCGCCTGGTCGATGAGGTGCGCCAGCGTCTCGCGGCGGATTATCAGCACGTCCATGTAGAAGTTGTCGTAGCTGGGATAGACCGGGCCGGACTCAAAGTCGGTCACGGCGCCGTTCGCGTCTATGTCCAAATACACATGGCGGTCGGTCACCTGGGGGTCAAACCGCATGTTGGCAGCCTTGGTGTATATCAGCGTCATGTCCGCGTTGGTATCTATGTGATAGCGCAGCGCGTCGTCAAAGTTCATGTTGTAAACGGTCTCCGAATTGGTCAGTATCAGATACTCCTGCTTGGCGCGGCGCAGATAGCGCAGGTTGGAGCGCAGCGCGTCCAGCATGCCGCCGTAGGTGCCCACGTTTTCGCGCGTGAGGTAGGGCGGCAGTATGAACAGACCGTCGTTGCGGGTATGCAGGTCCCATTCCTTGCCCGAGCCCAGATGGTCCATCAGCGAATGGTAGTTCTTCTGCATTATCACGCCCACGTTGCGCGCGCCCGAGTTCACCAGCGACGACAGCACAAAGTCAATTACCCGGTAGCGGCTGAGCACGGGCAGCGCCGCCACGGCGCGCGACATGGTCAGCTCGCGCAGCCTCAAATCGTTTCTAGAGGTATATATTACGCCCATTACGTCCTTCATACTGTCTCCCTACCCCCTTCAGCCTTGGCGACGAACTCAGCGTCGGCCATCTCGCCGGCCTTTACGCAGAAGTTGTCGGGCAGGCGCACATTGGAGCCGACCACGGCTATCTTGCCCGAATCCTGACCCACCACGCAGCCGGCGTTTATCTCGGCGTTTTCGCCCACTATCGCGCGGCGCACCACCGCGCCCGCCATTACATGCGCGCCCGGCATTATCACCGCGTCCTCTACCACCGCGCCCTTTTCGATATAGACGCCGTAGAACAGCAGGCTGTGCTCGACCTCGCCATATACCTCGCAGCCCTCGGTCACCATGGAGTTATGCACCTTGGCGCCCTCGCCTATGTAGTGCGGCGGCATTACCGGGTTGCGCGCGTATATGCGGAACCTGTCCTCGTAGAGGTTGAAGCGCGGCGGGTCGGCTATCAGGTCCATGTTGGCCTCCCACAGGCTCTCTATCGTGCCCACGTCCTTCCAGTAGCCGCTGAAGCGATAGGCCTGCATCTCGCGCCCGTCCCTGAGCATCGCGGGGATTATGTTCTTGC
>JBJEUC010000186.1:0-3827 GCA_051883635.1 Candidatus Fimadaptatus sp. | reverse complement strand
CCCTGAGCGCGGCGCACATACATCAAAAAACCTCGGCGCGGCACGAGACCCGCAGGCCAGACCGAGTTCTACCCGGGCTCCTTTGGCGAGATGAAGCGGCATGTTCGGCGCTTTCGTCGGAGGTGAGCCTGTCCTCCCCACCCCTCCAAAGGCCGTCCTGGCATAGAATGCGCCGCGCCCGGGGGGGTTCCCCTGAGCACGGCGCATGTACATCCAAAGGCCTCGGAACGGCGCGAGACACGCAGGCCAGACCGAGTTCTACCCGGGCTCTTTTGGCGAGATGAATCGGCGTGTTCGGCGCTTGCTTCGGAGGTATGTTTCCCCCTTCACCCCTCCCAACGTCGCATTGACATACGAAGTGCCGCGCCCGGGATCCTCACCCCGAGCGCGGCACTCATGCCCGCCGCCCGCCTTCCGGGCGGGCCTAGTCCGTCTCGTCCTCGTCGAGCAGCGTATGGGTCTCACCCAGAATCCCGGGCGTGGAGTCGCCTATCCGTCGGCCCCTGTCGTCATAGTGGACGGAGCCGCCGAACAGCTTTGGGTCGGAATGCCCGACGCTGCGGCCCTCGGCGTCGTAGTTGTTCATGCCGCCGAACAGGCCCTGCAGGCTTTCGCCGACCTTCCTGCCCTTGGCGTCGTAATGCACAACGCCGCCGAATATGCCGGGGCGGCTCTCGCCGACCTTGCGCCCGCGCTCGTCATAATGGACCGTGGCGCCGAAAAGGCCGGGGCGGCTGCTTATCTTCTTTGCCATGACTCTCCCTCCCGCGTAAGTTTATCCACTCCCTGTGGACAGTTACATACTACCATATGCGCCTCGGTGCGTCGACAGCTGCGCGCCGCAATGTACATCGGGGCGGCCAAGCTGTCGCTTTCGGCAGCCCTCCGCACCGGAGCGCCCGGCCCGCCGGGACACGCTGCGGGTCAGGTCGCGTGAATGCGGCCGTGGTCCATTAGGCGCTGGCAGCTTTCGGCAGCCGCGCCGTTGCCCCAGTCGTATATCGTAAACTCGCCTATGCCCATGCCGTGCGCGTCCACCTCGCCGCCATGGCCGTAGTTCTCCATGTTGAAGCCGTAGTCGCGCTCGGTCAGGAAGGGCCAGGCCGCCTCCCACTGCGCCTTGGCCTCCGGATTCTCCGGGCAATACATCATGGAGAAGGAGACGCGCATTGCGGCCAGGCCGCGCTCGCGGTACTCTTCCTCGCCCAGCGCCTCGCCGTACTGCATTATCAGCTCGCTGAACAGGCTCTGGCGCGCATCGTTCAGCTCGCCGTCGGCATTCATGACCCCGAAGCCGCCGCAGACCGGTATCGGCACCGCGGCGGGCTGGTAGGAGGACTGGGTCATGAGCATCTCGTCCAGCACCCGGCGGCCCCTGTCCAGGTAGTCGCGCCGGCCCTCGGCCAGATAGCCCTCCATAAAGGCGAGGGCGGTGAAGTACATGGAGAAGTTGCACTGCTTGTACATGCGGTTGCGGGCGATGCGCTCGCCGACATGGTCGCTGCGGAAGCTGCTGCAGGACCAGTAGGTCTCAAAGTCCTCCCACCGGCCGCCCGGCACCACGTCCTCCCAGACCCGCTCCAGGGCCCTTTGGGCGGAGCGGAGGCAGGCCTCCCTGCCGGTGAGCCGGTAGAGCCGGAACAGGAAGGCCGCGCTCATCATGCTTTCGGGCGAATCGTCCAGCACATGCATCGGAGCGCCGTCCGCGCTCAGCCAGGCCGGATAGTACCCGGACTCGAGCTGCAGCGCGACCAGCCGCTCGGCATAGCGCCCGGCATAGGCCAGCAGCCGTTCGTCCCGCTCCAGCTCCTCGTACCATATGAGCATATAGTAGGCGGTAAAGCTCATGTCCAGTATGTGCCGGGGCGCGCGCTCGATGTCCCGCTCAAACGGGTTGCGGTCGGAGTTGCCCCAGTACCGGCTGTCCCAGCCCGCGGAGACCCAGGGGCGGCTCCCGTCGGCCCTGTCGCCGGTCATGTGGGTGGCCACTACGCTGTCGAACAGCCCGTCCTGCTGCGGGAAGCTGAGCGCCAGCTCCCGGGTCTTGCGCGCATACTCCATGAGGCGGTCGTCCCCGTGCCGCCGGGCGTAGCGGTACAGCCCGGAGGCGGAGCGCAGCGAGCAGAACCACGCCTGATTCCATATGGAGCGAGTCTCGCGCTCGGAGCAGGGGCGGGCGTTGTCCGGCCGCTGATGCACCGTGACGATGAAGCAGGGCGCGCCCACCGCGCGGCCGCCGACCTCGAACTCCTGCCAGACCACGTCCTTCCAGCGGTCGAACGCCCACTCATACGTGCGGCGGCAGTAGCTCTCCAGCTGCTCCTCGCGGGGCAGCAGCTCCATGTCCCTGTGGCCCAGGCGCTTCCAGAACCAGGCCAGCACCGGGCGGAACGGGTTTTCCAGCTCCTCGTCCGCCGCCATGAGGTAGAACGACAGCTTCGCCGTGCCCGCCGGGTAGCGCCCGCCCGCCGCCCGCTCATACAGCACATGCCCGGTCACGCGGCTGCGCGACATGCCCAGGGTCATCACGCCGCCCTCGGCGTCCAGGTCCAGGTACAGCGGCTCGGCGTGCCGGGCCTCGACGTCGGGTATCAGTATGAGCGTCCGGCCCGCGCCCCGGGCGATGAGCGCCGGCGTGCGGAATATGTGCTGCGCGGCGATGTTGGCGGCCGTGGGCGTCAGATGGGGCGTCCAGAAGAAGTCGGCGGCAAAGCCCAGCTCAAGGCGCGCCGCGCAATCGTCCTGCCTGACCTCCCGGGGCAGCTCGTAGGATATCTCCACATGGAATACGCCCCTTTCGACTTCGCTCAGCTTCAGGGCCGGGGAAGCGTCGCCCAGCTTATCGGCGCTGAACGCTCTGACGAACGGGGCCAGAGCCGACGTTTCTGAAAGACCAAACTGCATATCAAAAGACCACCCTTCTGAACAGTTCGCATATCGGAATGAAGGCACGATGTGTGCCCGCAATCACCATTATACCACAGGAACCACGCATGGCAAGGGCGAACTTGCCCGGCTCCGCGCCCGGGCGGCGCGCATTTGCTTCGGTTGACAGTTACATGATAAGATGATACAATCTATGCAGACAGAATGGGTCGTGCGCCCGGCAGGGCGCGGCGCGGCGGCGCAGAACCGTATTGCTTCCTATATAATAGCGCGGCGGCCTGCGCCCCCGCCTTCGGGCACAGCCGTGCCCAAAGTCAGCATCAAGCGATACCTCCGCCGACAGAGCGGATATGACAGGAGAATGAGGCGATATGACGCATCTTCCAAAGGACATAAAGCGCATTTTGCAGGCCCGGCTGGAGCGCGCGCAGAGCGCCATGCAGGCGGCGCATGTCGACGCATGGCTCTCGATGGGCCGGGAGACGCACCTGCTGGGCGAACCGGCGCTTATCTTTCTCACGCCCTCGCTGGTGTTCATGCGCACCGCGCTGCTGCTCACCGGGGAGGGCCGGAGGGTAATGCTGTGCCACTCCGTCGAGGCGGAGGAGCTGGAGGCCGCGGGCGTCTATACCGACGTAATAGTATATCGCACGCCCGACGACTTCCGGGCGCGGCTGCGCGACGTACTGGCCGAGTGCGCGGCCCCGGCGGCGACGCTTGCGCTCAACTTTTCGCCGCTCGAGTCCACCTCGGACGGGCTCTCGCATTCGGACTACCTGATGCTGAGCGAAATGCTTAAGCAGGTGGGCTTTGCGGGCAAGGTGGTCTCGTCCTACGACATAATGCGCGAGGTGCGGGCGCACAAGTGCGCGGAGGAGATCTCCGCCATCGAAAACGCCGTCAACTGCGCGATGGATATCTATGACAGGGCGCGGCCGCTG
>JBJEUC010000185.1:0-16060 GCA_051883635.1 Candidatus Fimadaptatus sp. | reverse complement strand
AGGGGGAAATCGCAATCCCCCTGGCCCTCCTTGGCCGCCGGAGGCTGCCACACGGCAACGCCCTTCAGCATCAGCGGCGCAAGAACGCGCCACACAATTCGCAAGGCAACGGCAGAACGCAGGGCAACGCACTGCGTTCTTTTCAACAGCGGCGCAAGAATGCGCTGCGAAACCCGCAAAGCAATTCCAGAACGCAAAAAGCGACAGGCAAAATGCCTGTCGCTCGTCTGTATCTGCTCGACCTCTTCCCGGCCGCGCCGCTTGCGCTTATCAGCGGGCGTTGCGCTGGGCCTCGAAGCACTCGCGGCAGTAGACCGGACGGTCTCCGCGGGGCTGGAAGGGAACCTGGGTGGGACGGCCGCAGCCATCGCATATCACATCGTACATCTGACGCTCGGGGCGGCTGCCACCGTTGGCGGCACGGCGCGCGGCGCGGCAGGCGGGGCAACGGCCGGGCTCGTTCTGGAAGCCCTTCTCGGCATAGAACTGCTGCTCGGACGCGGTGAACACGAACTGCTGGCCGCACTCGCGGCAGGTGAGAGTCTTGTCTTCAAACATGGGAATAACCTCCTAAGTATAGTATGCCCTACCGATGTCTGCCCGAATTAACTGCCTGAGAACCTTCCCGCTATGGAGCGTCTGCCTGAACAGACAGCATGCCAGACCCGACGCAGCCCGCGCTGCAGCCGACGTCCGCATGCTCGGCACCGTGTTTGAGTGCTATCGGTAAGTCTGCCATATACTTGGGATGTTGAAGGCGAATACTAAAGGGCGCCACTTGTGGGCTTTTCAATTATAGCACATGGGGCTGAAAAAGTACAGAGATTTGCCGAAATAGTTATATTTATTTTTGGAGAAGCTCCCATAATCCCCGCGCTCCGGGCCCGCTGCGGCGCCAAGGGGCCAAATGATAAATTTGCGCGCCATATGCTACTACTGGTGCATCTGCACTTCTTTCGGTCAATTCTATTTACTTTCACAATAGTATATAATGGTAATGGCGATCGTGCGCAATGACGCGCACCTGGCAAGGGGGTGTGAATACGCATGGATTACGAAAGCCTGGGCAGCCATGTCCGCCGCGCGCGCAAGGCGGCCGGCATGACGCAATACGAGCTGGCCGAAAGGCTGGGAATATCCACCTCGTTTTTGGGGCATATCGAGCGGGGCTCGCGCAAGGCGAGCCTGGAAACGCTGGTCAAGATATCAAACGAGCTGAAGGTGTCTCTGGATGACCTGATGGAGGATTCGCTGGACAACCGTCCCGAGGCGGGCGCTCCCGCCTGCAGCCCCAGGCAGAAGGTCGCCCTGCGCGAGGCTGTACGCACGCTCATGGACAACCTGGACGTCTTTATGGACGAGCAGTAACTCGTCCTTCGCCTGCCCAAAGCGCCGGGCCCGGCTGCGGTATATGCCGCGTCGGGCCCGGTTTTTGTCCGGGCCGGTTGCGCTGCCCATGCAAACGCGCCGCTCCCCCGCCGGATGCTCGGCAGGGAAGCGGCGCGCCTTGTACCTCAGAGCAGCTCTATGCTCGCGTCGCCGAGCCGCCGGGCCATGTCCTCGGGCCATATCGAGGACTGCACCTCGCCTATATGCGCCTTCTTCAGGAAGAACATGCACAGCCGCGACTGGCCTATGCCGCCGCCCGCCGTCAGGGGCAGCTCGCCCTCCAGCAGCGCGCGGTGGAACGGGCGCGCGGCCCAGTCCTCGTGGCCGCAGGCGCAGAGCTGTTCTATCAGCCCCTGCTCGTCCACGCGGATGCCCATGGACGACATCTCCATGGCGCAGCCCAGCAGCGGGTAGTCGAACAGTATGTCGCCGTTGAGCGTCCAGTCGTCGTAATCGGGCGCGCGCCGGTCATGCACCTCGCCCGAGCGCAGGCGGCCGCCTATGCCCTCTATGAACACGGCGCCGTACTTGCGCGCCACCAGGTTCTCGCGCTGCTTGGGCGTGAGGTCGGGATACTCGTCCTCCAGCTCCTGTGAGGTGACGAAGGTTATCTTGCGCGGCAGCACGGGCGTCATGCGCAGGTCATAGGCGTACAGATCCGCCTCGGTGCGCAGGAACACCGAATAGATGTGCTCCACCAGCTGATGCAGCCGGGCGCGCGTGCGCTCGCCGCGCTCCAGCACGCACTCCCAGTCCCACTGGTCCACGTAGTAGGAGTGCAGGTTATCGGCCGTCTCGTCGCGGCGGATGGCGTTCATGTCGGTATACAGCCCCTCGCCCCGCGCAAAGCCCATGCGGCCCAGCGCCGCGCGCTTCCACTTGGCCAGCGAATGCACTATCTCCATATGCCGGTCGGGCGATTCGCCGGTCGCAAAGCCCACCGGGCGCTCCACGCCGTTCAGGTTGTCGTTAAGGCCGGTATCGGCGTCCACAAACAGGGGCGCGGACACGCGCGTGAGGTTGAGCGCCTCGGCCAGGCAGCTCTCAAAGCCGTCCTTGAGCCGCTTTATCGCGGCGTTGGTCTCGCGGGCGTTCATTATGGGCTTGTAGCCCGCAGGCAAAATCAGTTCCGCCATTCAGATCACTCCATCGCTCTCCGGCTGCACGACATGCAGCCCGTTGTATTCTTCGTTCCAGCGCTCCAGCGCGTTTACGTAGCCCTCTATCAGCTTTTGCTGGTAATCCGGGTCGTTCAGCAGCACGTCCTCGGCCGCGTTGGTCAGATACCCCATCTCCACCAGCACGCACGGCACCTCGGACCAGTTGTTGCCCGTATAGTTGTCGGACTTATGCACGCCGCGGTCCCTGGCCCCGGTCGCGGCGCACATCTCCTCCAGCAGCATTTCGCCCGCCGCGTAGGACTCCTCGGCGCAGGGGCCGGTATTGCGCACGTACATGCTCATGCCGTACACGTCGTGGTTGTCGCTGCCGTTGCAGTGTACGCGCAGCCATATGTCCACGCCGGCCGCGTTCATCAGCTGCGCGCGCTCCACGTTGGATATGTCTATGTCGTTTACCTCGCGCGTCATTATCACCGTCGCGCCCTCGGCTTCAAGCCGTTCGCGCAACTTAAGCGATATGGTCAGGTTGGTCTCGTACTCGTTTATGCGGGTCTTTACGCCCTGCGTGCCGCTGGACACCTTCTTCTTCAGCTCGTCCGACCCGGGCGAGATGGGCTCCAGGCCGCGGTTGGCGTGGGATTGATGGCCGGGGTCCAGGCCTATCAGCATCCCCTTGAGCCTGCCCGCCTGCTCCTCACCGGCCGCGTCGGTCACGTCATGCGCCAGCGCCGTCGCGCTCAGCAGTATCATCAGCAGCGCCACCATCAGCGCACCCATGCGCTTCATCTTCAGCACCTCCATCTGCACGCCCGAGCCTGCGCGCGACTCCCTCAAGGAAGCTCAGCTCCACCAGCCTTATCGAGCCGAACGGCGCTTCCACCAGCCGCTCTATCGAGCAACGGTATGCGCGCAGCAGCGAATCGGCCCGACAAAGCGCCTCCGCGCCGCCCTCCATGACCAGCGGGGCCAGCTTTTCGGCCAGGTCCGCCGCCATGTCCAGCGCCGCCTCGGCCATCTCGCGCGGGTAGGGCGTATACATTTCGTAGCTTTTGACTCCGTCCGCGATGATATCGTTGCATACTCCCGCCAGCTGCGGCACTATCTCGGCGCGCAGGCAGGCGCGCCAGGGCAGGCTGCCCGCGCTGTACAGCGTGCCCAGCAGGCGCGCGGCCGCCTCCTCGCTGCCCTGCGACCAGAAGCCCACGCAGCCCAGCGCCCGGTTCAGGCGCTCGGGGCCGCTGCCCGACGTCTCCATGCGCGCGATGAGCCCTGCCGCCAGCTCCACGGCGCGCGCCGCGGCCGCCTGCCGCACCAGCTGCTCCTTGCCCGTGCAGTAGTAATACATAAGGCTCTTGGTCCAGCCCAATGCGTCGGCTATATCCTTTACGGATACGGACTCGTAGCCGTATTTGTCAAACAGCTGCGCCGCGCAGCTGAGCAATTCGCGGCGCGCCTCCTCGCCCTTGCGCATATGCATAAGCCTCCCTCGGCAGTTTCTTTGCCCATTATGACAGCTAAAGCGCCGCTTGTCAATCCCCGCGCAAGGCACAGGGGCGGGGGCGGAAGGACCGGCGCTATGAAACCCGCCGCGCCGCATGGCCTCGCGCGCACACGGCGGGGCGGAAAGGCCGCGCACAGCGAAACCCACCGCGCCGCATGGCTCCGCGCGCAGCTCAGGGCGGTGACGGGAGAACCGGGCGCGGAAAAACCCGCCGAGCCGCATGACCTCGCGCGCGGCACAAGACGGGGCGAAAGAACCGGCGCGGCGAAACCCGCCGCGCCGCATGGCCCGCGCGCAACGTACCGCCGCCCCCGCCTCGCCTCCCCCCGCTCCGCCCGCGTTTCATAATTTTGCCCTTTCATTTGAGGGGCAAACGCGCTATAATGATATGGGCCCGTGCGATGGGCCCTTACATCAATCCGAACGGAGGATCTGCCATGAAAAAGCTCCTGACCGCGCTGGCGGCGCTCCTCACGGCCCTGCTGCTGGGCGGCTGCGGCCTGATAGAGAACACGGCCACTCCCACGCGCGATCCCAACGCCCAGAACCCCGTGGCGACCATCACGATGGAGAGCGGCGCGGTGATGACCGCCGAGCTGTATCCCGAATATGCGCCCAACACCGTGGCCAACTTCATCGAGCTGGCCAATTCCGGCTTCTACGACGGCATCAGCTTCCACCGCGTGGTCAAGGGCTTCGTGATACAGGCCGGCAAGGCCTCCACCGCCGGACGCGACGAGCTCGATTACAAGATAACCGGCGAAATGAAGAACAACGGCTTTGCGCAGAACACGCTCAAGCACGTAAAGGGCGTGCTGTCCATGGCGCGCGTGAGCGGCGACTACAATTCGGCCTCGTCGCAGTTCTTCATAGTGGTGGCCGACGCGCCCGACTATCTGGACGACGAGTACGCGGCCTTCGGCGCGCTGACCGGGGAGAGCATAGCCGTAGCTGAAAAGATATCCAAGGTGGCCGTCGATTCCAATGACCAGCCCATAAACGCCCAGGTCATCGCCTCCATACGGGTCGAGACCTTTGGCCAGGAGTACGCCGCGCAGAAGCTTTCCTGACGCGGCGCGCCACAATAAAAGCATTCAGGAGGACATCACAATGAGCAATCCCACCATAACCATCACCATGAACGACGGCGGAGTGATAAACGCCGAGCTGTACCCCGAATACGCCCCCAACACCGTGGCCAACTTCGTTGAGCTGGCCCAGAAGGGCTTCTACGACGGGCTGATATTCCACCGCGTTATCGCGGGCTTCATGATACAGGGCGGCTGCCCCAACGGCAACGGCATGGGCGGCCCCGGCTACTCGATAAAGGGCGAGTTCGCCGCCAACGGCTTCAAGCAGAACACCCTGCGCCACACCCGCGGCGTGCTGTCCATGGCGCGCGCCATGAGCCCCAACTCGGCCGGCAGCCAGTTCTTCATCATGCACGCCAACGCCCCGCACCTGGACGGCCAGTACGCCGCCTTCGGCAAGGTGACCGACGAGGAGAGCCTCAAGGTAGTGGATCGCATCGCCTCCACCCGCACGGGCTTCCAGGATCGCCCCGTGGCCGAGCAGCGCATCAAGTCCATCACCGTGGACACCAAGGGCGAGACCTACGCGGCCGAGAAGATGTAATGGGTCCCGCGCATTCTCATTTTCCTTTAATCCTCCGCTAAGCGAATATTCGTGCAGCCCCGGCCGCCGCGCGCTATAATGTACTCACAAAGCAAGGAACGCGCATGGCGCGGGGAGGTACGGTTTATGGATATTCGCCTGACTATTGAACGAAACGGCATGACGCTCATCAACCTGCCCATCTGGGTAGTGATACTGGCGGCGGTGATGGCTCCGCGGCTGGCGGTGTTGAGCGCGATACTTGCGCTGGTAACGGGCTGCAATGTGCGCATGGAGCGCAATCCCGGCGTGCGCGCGACGCCCTATCACCACGACGACATGAGCATGTGACGGCCACGGCAAGCAAGGAGGCTAAAGCGATGGCATCTTACAACATAAAGCACATTGAATACCTGCGCCAGAAGGCCAACCTTACCTACGAGCAGGCTGTGGCGCTGCTCGACCGCAACGACGGCGACATCGCCAAGGCGCTGGTCGAGCTGGAACGGAGCGGCGCGCTGGGCGGCCCCGCCGGGCAGAGCGCCTACTCCGAGCCCCAGGAGGAGCGCCGCAGCCGGAGCTTCTGGGACAACCTCGTCGATCTGTTCATAAAGAGCCTGCGCATACGGCTGGTCATCGAAAAGGGTAACGAGCTCATCGCCCGCCTGCCGGTGATATACCTGATAGTGTGCATGTTCATGGCCCCGCACCTGGCGCTTTTGAGCGTGGTGCTGATGTTCCTGACCGGCTGCCGGGTGCATGTCGAGCGCTCCTCCAACCCCGAGGGCGACCGCAGGATACGCGACTACGCCCGCGGTGCCGAGCGCACAGTGCGCAACACGGTAAGCAGCGCCCAGGAGCGCCAGCGCCGCGCGCCCTACAACGCGCCCGCCGAAAGCGACGACAAGCCCAAGGACAACGACGACGACTTCGGTTCGTTCACAGTTGAATAAGCATTGACAGCGCACGCCGAGCGCCCTCCCGAAGCCGGGAGGGCGCTTTGAGCGTTGAAAAACCTCCGGTTTTTCAACGCGAAGGGCCGGTCGCCTGAAATTCTGCGGAATTTCAGGCGACCGGAGCGTGAATGCATTTTTCTCCGCAAACGTAAACGTTTGCTCCCGAAAAATGCCGAAAGTGACGTGCACGCCGTCACTTCCGATTGGGTATGCTGTCCTGCGCAACATTGTCAATAGCCTGAAGCGCCCTCCCGGACCGGGAGGGCGCTCGTTTGCCCTGCCTGCGGGGCTGTGTGCGGGCACGTCGCGAGCCGTCCTGATGGTGAGCCGTGGGCGCGCCGCCTCCGCGCTCAAGCGCCCTCACGCGCTCCACGGCCGCTGCGGCCGTCAATACACACAGGGCCGGCCGGGATTCCTCCCGGCCGGCCCTCGCCGCGCGTCAGGTGCTTACGCGATATACCTCTATCACGTCTGAGCGCTTCTTCAGCTGGCGTATCACCTTGTCCAGCTGCAGCGTATTGCGCGTCTCTATGGTCAGGTTGATGGATGTGGTCGCGTTGGCCGCCGAAGCGCCCGAGCGCGCGTTGGTGCGGGCCGATATCGACAGTATCGGCACCTCTATCTGCGAGAACAGCAACGACAGATCGGCCAGCAGACCGGCATGGTCGTAGGCGATTATCTGTATCTCGGCCGAGAAGTTGCCGGTGGCGTCGCCTGCCCATGCCACGTCTACCAGCCGCTCCGGCTCGTTTTCCACTATCTCGCGCACATTGAGACAGTCGGCGCGATGCACCGACACGCCCCGGCCGCGCGTTATGTAGCCGATTATCTCGTCGCCCGGCAGCGGCGAGCAGCAGCGCGCAAAGCGCACCAGCATGCCCGGCTCGCCCTTTACGAACACGCCGTTCGATGACTGCTGCGGCTGCCTGGCGGCGGGCGGCGCTGCCAGCTCCTGCGGCGCGGGGGGCGGCGTGGGGTTCATCTTCTGCTGATAGCGCTTGTAGTCCTCCACCAGGCGCGTCATAACGTGGTTCACCGATATGCCGCCGAAGCCTATCGCCGCGTAGAGGTCGTCTATCACGTTCAGGCTGTACTTGTTGCGTATCATCTCGGTGTTGTCGGGGCGTATCAGCTGCGCGATGGTGTAGCCCTGGCGGCGCGCTTCCTTCTCCAGCATCTCGCGGCCGCGCTCCATGTGCTCGTCCTTGAGCTCACGCTTGAAAAAAGCGCGTATCTTGGCGCGGGCCTCGCTGGTCTTTACTATGTTCATCCAGTCGAGCTTGGGGCCCTTGGAGCCCTGCGAGGTCAGCACCTCCACGAAGTCGCCGGTCTCCAGCTTGGAGTCCAGCGGCACTATGCGGCCGTTGACCTTGGCGCCCACGCACTTGTTGCCTATCTCGGAGTGTATGCGGTAGGCAAAGTCCAGGGGCGTGGCGCCCTTGGGCAGGCTGATGACCTTGCCCTTGGGCGTAAACACGAACACCTCGTCCGCGAACAGGTCGACCTTGAGCGACTGCATGAACTCGCTGGCGTCCTTTGTGTCGTCCTGCCAGTCGAGTATCTGCCTGAGCCAGTAGAGCTTGTCGTCCAGGTCGCCCGCCGACTTGCCCTCCTTGTAGCGCCAGTGGGCGGCTATGCCGTATTCGGCGGTGTTGTGCATCTCGTGGGTCTTTATCTGCACCTCGAAGGTCTGACCGCCCAGCCCCACCACGGTGGTATGCAGCGCCTGATACATGTTCTGCTTGGGCACGGATATGTAGTCCTTGAAGCGCCCCGGCACCTGCGCCCACAGCGTATGCACCGTGCCCAGCACGGCGTAGCATTCGGGCACCGTATCAACTATCACGCGGGTGGCTATCAGGTCGTATATCTGGTCGAACTCCTTGTGTTGCAGATACATCTTGCGGTATATGCTGTAAAAGTGCTTGGGCCGGCCCTCTATCTCGGCCTTTATGCCCTGCTCCTGCAGCTTTTCGCGCAGTATCGATATCACCTGGCGTATGGTCGCCTCGCGCTCGGTGCGCTTCATGCCCACCTTTTCGACCAGGTCGTAGTATATCGCCGGCTCGATGTAGCGCAGCGAAAGGTCCTCCAGCTCCCACTTTATCGCAAACATGCCCAGCCGGTGCGCCAGCGGCGCGTACACGTCCAGCGTCTCCTTGGCTATGGCCACCTGCCTGTCGGGCCTCTGGAACTTGAGCGTGCGCATGTTGTGCAGGCGGTCGGCCAGCTTGATTATCACCACGCGGATGTCCTTGGCCATGGCCATGAACATCTTGCGCAGCGATTCGGCCTGCTGCTCCTCCTTGCTGGTAAAGTCCAGCTTGCTCAGCTTGGTCACGCCGTCCACCATCAGCGCGACCTCGGAGCCGAACTTCTCGGTTATGACCGCCAGGGTTATATCGGTATCCTCGACCACGTCGTGCAGCAGCCCCGCCGCGCAGGTCGTGGAATCCATCATCAGATCCGCCAGTATGAAGGCCACGCGCAGCGGATGGGTGAAATACGGCTTGCCGGACTTTCGCATCACATCCTTGTGCGCATCCTGCGCAAAGAAGAAGGCGCGCTCCACCAGGCCTATATCATCCTGCGGATGGTAATGAAGTATCTTCGCCTTTAGTTCCTCCAGCTGGCTCTGATAATCATCAGACACCGCTTTCACCGCCCTTTCATGTGAAAAGAATATGCCCTGCCGCCCCGCTTCAGCCCGGGGAGAGGCGGCGGTATATCAGGCTGTCGCTGAGCCGCACCTTGTGCATGGGCGGCACGCGCAGCGCGTGCTCCTCCGTAAACGATACCAGCCCCAGCTCGCGGAATATGTGCAGCACCGCCACCGCCTGCGCCGGCGCGATGCCCGCGCCCGCCGCCACGGCCTCCGCCAGCGCGCATATGTCCGATATGCCCGCGAGCCGGAACGCGTTCTGCGCCACGAACCGATAGGCCGCCCGCATCAGGTCGTCGCCGGGCCTGAGCGCGGGCCCGGAGGGCGCGTCGCGGAGCCTGAGCACCGTAACGCCCGCGTCCTGCAGCCGCTTTACATGCGAGCCGTCCAGCCAGCCGCCCAGCCATACGAAGTAATGGTAGCCCCGGGGCGGCAGTCCGTCCGGACAAAGGCACAGCGCGTTGAACGCGCGCCGGTCGTCCGGATAGCCCCGGCTCACGTCGGGCAGCCCGGTCACGCCCAGCCCGCCCAGCATTATCAGCGCGCGCTTTAGCAGCGCGGGGCTGTCCGCCGCCAGCGCCACGCCCTGCGCGTCGCGCCTGAGCAGCTGCGCCAGCTGCCCGGGCTCTATGTCGCGCGGCTGCGCTGTATCAATGCTAATATTATACAACAGTCTGTCAAGATAGCAAATGTAATCTCGCTGGGCACCCTGGCCCAGCTGCGCGACCGCGGCCCCCGGCGACACGTTGGCCAGCGCCTTCAGCTCGGCCTGCACGCGCTCCGTGCCCATGTACGAGTTGACGCTCAGGCTGAATATCACGTCCTGGCGCAGGCCCGCAACATCGCCCGCGCGCGCGCCCATGCGGAAGCCTATCGCGCCTATCTGCGCGCCGCCCTCGGTCAGCACGGCCTTCAGGTGCGCGCCGCCCTGCCCCACGGCCGTGGCGCTCTTTACCTGCGCCTGCATGCGGAACACCGGCGAGGGGTTGCCAAAGCCCGTGGGCGCGAGCAGCTCCAGTTCCCGCGCGGTCTCCAGCGTAAGCTGGCCCGGCTCCAGCTCGCAGTCGTACTCCACCTCGGGCAGGTACACGCGCGGGTCGACGCTGCGCCGCAGGTAATCGTTCAGCCGCCGGGCCAGCTGCTCCAGGTCCTGGGCGCGCATGGTGAGCCCGGCCGCCTGCGGATGCCCGCCAAAGCGCGAGAACAGGTCCTTGCAGCTGCTCAGCGCCGCGAATATGTCCACGCCCTTTATCGAGCGGCACGAGCCCACGCAGGTATCGCCGCTCTGCGCGAGCACTATCGAGGGGTAGTGGTACTTCTCGGTCAGGCGCGAGGCCGCAAGGCCCACCACGCCCGGGTTCCAGCCCTGGCCGCACACTATTATCACGCGGAAGGAGGTGAAGTCCGCATCGGCCAGCATGCGCTCGGCAGCGGCTATCATCTCCTGCTCCTGCGCCTGGCGCTGGGTGTTGTCCTCGCCCAGCCGCTCGGCCAGCTCCTCCACCGCCTGGCCGTCGTCGCTGGTGAGCAGCTCCACGCACTGCACCGCGCTGGCCATGCGCCCGCCCGCGTTGATGCGCGGCGCGAGCTGAAAGCCCACATTGCCCGCGCTCACGTGGTAGCGGCCCTCGGAGTCGGGCTTGAGGCCTGATACGCGGCACAGCGCCCGTATGCCGGGCCGCATGGCGGCGTTCATGCGCTTGAGGCCCACGCTGGCCAGCACGCGGTTTTCGTCCACCAGCGGCACTATGTCCGCAATCGTGCCCAGCGCCGCCAGGTCCCAGTAGGGCTCCAGCGCATCCAGCCCGCCCAGCGCCTGCACCAGCTTCATGGCCACGCCCGCGCCGCACAGCCGCCTGAACGGGTAATCGCCCATGAGCGGGTCCAGGCACAGGCAGTCCGGCAGCTCGGGCGGCAGCTGATGGTGGTCGGTCACGATTATGTCCCGGCCGATGCCCTTTACGTAGGCCACCTCCTGCACGCTGGTAATGCCGCAGTCCACGCTGATGACCAGGCTGCATTCGCGCGTTATCTCCTCCAGCGCGCGCACGTTCAGCCCGTAGCCCTCCTCGTGGCGCGAGGGTATATATACGCGCACGTCCCCGCCCTGCGAGCGCAGGTACATGCTCAGCAGCGACGCGCTGGTGACTCCGTCCACGTCGTAGTCGCCATATACGCATATCCTCTCGTGCGCGCTCAGCGCCGCGCGTATGCGCTCACAGGCCGCCGCCATGTTCTCCATCAGCAGCGGATCGTGCAGCTGCGCGGGCGCCGGATGCAGAAACGCCTCCGCCTGCGCGCGCGTAGTGATGCCGCGCTGCATAAGCAGCCTGCGCATCAGCGGCGAAACGCCCTCTATATCGCAAAGCGGCCCCTCCCGGCCGTCGTCCCTTTGCCTGTAAACCAGCATGCTACCTCCAATCGGGCGCAAGGCCCGGCCCTGTGTTCATCAATAAATTAAGACCGCCCCGCAATACGCTTGTCGAGGCGGTCGCACCACGCTTTTGTCCAATCAAGCCTTGGAAGGCTTCGCGCTCCGGGCCTTGCGGCTGAACAGATTGTGGTCTATTATGTAGGCCCAGGTCTGGCCGCTGAGCATGACCGAAGAGTACACACCGGCCACTATGCCCACGATTATCGGGAACGCGAACTCGCGTATCGAGTTGCCGCCCAGTATGAAGAGCAGCACTATCGTGATGAGAGTGGTTATCGAGGTGTTTATCGTGCGGGTCAGGGTCTGGCGCACGCTCGCGTCCACCAGCTCCATGCGCGGCTTACCGCGGAACTCGCCCAGCTTCTGATTCTCGCGGATGCGGTCGAATATGATTATCGTGTTGTTTATCGAATAACCGACTATCGTCAGCATCGCGGCGATGAACGAGGAGTTGGCCTGGAACATGCCGGAGAACAGCACCATGCCGCATATCATTATCACCACGTCGTGCAGCAGCGCCAGCACGGCGGTGAGGCCGCTCCTGAAGTCGAAGCGTATGGCGATGTATATCAGCAGGCACACGGCCACTATCAGCACCGAATAGAACGCGTTGGCGATGAGGTCGCGGCCGGCCACGGCGCCCACGTACTCCTGGGTGATGAAGCTCGCATCCGGGAAGGAGGTGAACAGCGCGTCATCCAGCGCGTTGCGGTGCGCCTCGTCGGACATCTCGCTCTTGAGGCGTATCTGCAGGGTATCCTGCACGCCCTCGCCGCTCTTGGCCACCTGATACTCGTCTATGCCCGCAGTAGCCAGCGCGGAATATACGTCCTCAACGTCGAACTCCCCGCCCATGTCATAGGTGAGCAGCGAGCCGCCGGTGAAGTCAATGCCCAGATTCATGCCATGGCCGCACAGCGAAAGCACTATGCAAACGACTATTATCACCGCCGGGATGATCAGAGCAACCTTGAAATTCTTTGTGAACGAAAACTTACTCATGTCGCCCATCCTCCTCTCAGCGCGAATACAGTTTGGGGTTGGTCAGGCCAATGCCGGCCATGCACTTGAGCAGCAAGCGGGTCACGACTATGGCGGTGAACATGGAAACGACAACGCCTATGAACAGCGTATTGGCAAAGCCCCTTATCGAGCCGGTGCCGAAGTACATCAGCACGAAGGAGGCGATTATCGTGGTCACGTTGGAGTCGATTATCGCGCTCAGGGCGTTCTTGAAGCCGCGCTTTATCGCCGAATCGATGCCGCGCCCGGTCTTGAGCTCCTCGCGCACGCGCTCGAATATGATGACGTTGGCGTCCACGGCCATGCCTATCGCCAGCACTATACCGGCTATGCCGGGCAGCGTGAGCTGTATGCCGGGCACCAGGGCCATCAGGTAGAACACTATGATTATGTATATCGACAGCGCCAGCGAAGCCACGACGCCGCTCACGCGATATACGGCTATCATGAACAGCATTACCAGTATCACGCCGATTATGCCCGCGGTCACGGCGCGCTCTATCACGTCCACGCCCAGCGTGGCCGACACGGCCGATACCTCATCCTGCTCTATGTCGAGCGGCAGCGCGCCCGACTGTATGAGGCTGGACAGCTCGCGCGCGTATTCCAGCGTGAAGTTGCTGCCCTCTATCAGCGCCTCGCCGCCGGTTATCGCCGAGTTGACGGTGGGCGAGGATATCTCGTTGTCGTCCAGGTATATCGATATCGCCTTGCCTATGTTCTCCGAGGTGGCCTTGGCGAAGGCCTCCTTGCCGGAGTCGTTGAGCACCAGGCGCACCTTGTACTCGCTGCCCGCGGCGTCGGTCACGGCGGTGGCGCTCTTTACGTCGTCGCCGGTTATGACCACGGTGCCGTCACTGGTGCGGAACTCAAGGCGGGCCGGAGTGCCGATTATGTTGAGCACCTCGGCGGGGTCCTGCACATCCGGTATCTCTATGCGGATGCGGTCGTCGCCCTGCTTGGTGACGGTGGCCTCGTTATAGCCCTTGTCCGAAAGGCGGGTGCGCATTATGCTTATCGTGCCGTCTATGAGCGTATCCAGATCCTCCTGGTTGGGATCCTTCGCCTTGTAAACGGCGTACACGCCGCCGCGCAGGTCAAGGCCCAGCGATATGGCTTCGCCCACCGGCTTCAGGCGCCACTTGCCTATCTGCGCGCCGTTAACCGCCAGCAGTCCTATGCATACCGTCAGCGCCACAACAACGGCCAGTATAAGGATGTTCTTTCCTTTCCTGTTCATGAGCTCCAGTTCCTCCTTTACATGCCTGTCATACTGCCGTTTTGCTAGCGCGTCCGTGTGGGCGGCACGCGTTGACTGTTGCTTGACCGCGCCTTGCGACGGTCAACACTGGATGACAGAATGCAGTTCCATACAGTCTTTAATTATAACGTTCTTTTGGCGTTTCGTCAATGCCCCGAGGCTGAAAATGAGTTATTTGAGCATTTTTGCGGTCAGCATTTTACAAAATATGCCCGCCGTTGCCGCGCTTGACACGCAGCCCTGGGCACTTTATAATAAGCGCATTGGCGTTTATGCGCCAAAGGGAGGGTATCGATATGAAGGCCATCGTACTTTACGCCACGCGCTACGGCTCCACGCGCGTGGCCGCCGAGCGCATCGCGGCGGCGCTGGGCGGAGCCGCGATATGCGAGCTGAACGCACACGCGCCCGCGCCCGAGGGCTACGACGCGGTGATAATAGGCGCGCCGGTCTACATGGGGCGGTTGCTCAAGCCCGCGCGCGCATATCTGGCCGCGCATGAGCAGGCGCTGCTGCGCGTAAGGCTTGGGCTGTTTGCTTGCGGCGCGACCAAGCCGGGGGAAAACGGCTTCCCCGGCAGCGTGTTTCCGGAGGCACTGCGCAGCCACGCGCAGGCGATATGCGCCGCAGGCGGACTGTTGCAGCCCGGCTCGATGCGCGCGCTGGACCGCTTCGTGACGAACATGATAGCGCGCAGCGGCGACGCGAGCGGCTTTACGCAGGTCACGATAGACGACGCGGCCATAGAGCGCTTTGCAAAGGCCCTGCAGGGCTGAAAGCACATTACGCCGACCACGCGCAATGCAGGGTCGGCGTCTTGCTTGTCAGAATCAGTTTTGTCAAACAGGCGGAAGCGATAGAAGCTCGGGAGGGTCTGCTCCCCCGGAGCTACCTTAATAATCCAGAACGCCGACCCCGCGCATGGCAGGGTCGGCGTCTTTCAAAAAAGAAGGCAGCTTGCCGCTCGGACAGCTCGCTTGCAGATATTATATGCCCACATCGTAAACTTCATTCAGCTTTTTCGTGGCATAGTTGGAAATTATTGTATATCCGTCCTGGTTGGGGTGGATGCCGTCCACGCAGAGCAGGCGATCTATGCGGCGCAGCATGAGGAACTGGTCGCGTATGTCGCACAGCGCGCAGCCGGCCTCGGCGGCAATGCGGCGCACCGCGCTCGCGTAGTGCTCCTGCCAGCGGTATATGTACTGCACGTCGCCCAGATAGCGCATTATGTTCTCGGGCAGCAGCTTGCGCGATACCCAGTTAAAGTAGCGGTTTGCATCCAGCGGCGGCGGCGTCACCAGCACCGGTATCGCGCCCTGGCTGCGCACCTGGGCTATCATGTCCTGAATGGCCTCGCCGAAAGCACCCAGCGGGGTGCGGGGCTCGTATTCGCGCTCGGGGTCGGCCGAGATATCGCTCCAGGGCATGTCGCAGTCGTTGCCGCCGAATTCTATCACCGCCAGGCTGCCCTCGCGCAGCTGTGCGCGGCGCATGCGCTCGGCCCCGGCCGGCGCGGTGCAGCCCATCAGTGCGTAGTTTTCGACCGGTATGGTCAGGCTGCGCTTGAGCATGCTGAACAGGTTATCCGCATATATGGAATAGCGTCCCCGCTGTGCATCGTAAACAATGCCCTTGCCTATCGAATCGCCCCATAGGCTTATGCCCGTTATCTTCATTCACGACGCCCCCTCATCTGGTTTTCGTTACTAGATTACACCATCTATGTCACTTTGTCAAGGGGTGCGGCGCATTGACATACATTTTTCAAATTTGTGACCGGAGCGCGATGCAATGCGGTTGAGCGGAGGTTGCACTGTTATTCAGACGAGGCTTAATCAAGCCTGACGGCAGATAAGGTGTCTTTCGATTTCGGCACGCCCACTGGAATATTGATAAATGGAACGCCAAACTTCGGCTGCCTGGACATGCTGGGGTGGGGCTTGCATTTGGCAATGCCTCTGCCGAAACTGCGCATTATGCATCCGCACTCATAGCTATTGTATGCAGCAGCATCGTAGTATAACCTTCACCCTGTTCCAAAACAAAAAAGCATGACAGTCAAAGACTGTCATGCAAGCTCCTCAGGTAAGACTCGA
>JBJEUC010000184.1:0-3833 GCA_051883635.1 Candidatus Fimadaptatus sp. | reverse complement strand
TATGCTGCCCTCGCCGCCCTCGTACAGGGTCATCACGTCCGCGCGCAGCGAGCCCAGCTTGGCGCCGCCCAGCCCCAGCAGCGAAAACACTATGCACAGCGCCAGGAATATCACCGCCATGCCGCGGCCCGATATGCGCGCTCCGCCCTTATTGTTGGTCATTGCGTCCTCCCTCAAAAAGCCCTGTTCAGCCGCGCATCTCCAGCATCTTCTGCTTGAGCTCGCCCTCTATCTGGCGCAGCTCCTGCTCGGCGGCGGCGCGCTTCTGCGCGCCCTCCTGCTGTATGCGCAGCACGTCGTCCAGCGTGCTTATCAGCGACTGGTTGGTGTACTTGAGCGTCTCTATGTCCACTATGCCGCGCTCGGCCTCCTTGGCGGTCTCCACCGAGCCCATCTTGAGCGTGTCGGCATTCTTGCGCAGCAGCTCGTTGGTCATGTTGGTCACGGCGCGCTGGGCCTCCATGGCCTGCCGCCCGTGCTCCAGCCCCAGCGAGAGCACCATCTGGTTCTTCCACAGCGGGATGGTGTTGGCGATGGTGGACTGTATCTTTTCGGCCATCTGCTGGTCGTTGTTCTGCAGGAGCCTAATCTGCGGGGCCATCTGTATCGATATGTTGCGCGTCAGGTCGAGGTCGAACAGCTTCTTTTCAAAGCGCCCGCACATGTTTGCCAGGTCGTTGGCCGCCTGCGCGTCCTCGAGCAGGCCGCTCTCGCGCGCCTTCTGCTGGAGCGCGGGCAGGTCGCGCTCGCGCGTCTGGCGCAGCTTCAGGCGACCGGCCTCTATGTACATCGACAGCTCCTTGTAGTAGTCAAGGTTAGCCTCGTACATCTTGTCGAACATGGCGATATCCTTCATCAGCTGTATCTGATGGCCGGTGAGCGATTCGGATATCTTGTCAACGTTGTCCTGCACCTTGTCGTAGCGGGACTTCATCAGCTCCACCTGCGACTGCGCCTTGCGGAATATTCCCAGGAAGCCGCGCGGCTCCTCGTCGGTAAAGCCCTTGAGCTGCACCATCAGCTGGCTCATCAGGTCGCCCGCCTCGCCCAGGTCGTGGGTGCGCACCTTTTCCAGCGCGCTTTCGGTAAACTTGGATATCTTGGACTGCGCCGCCGCGCCGTAGCCCAGCACCAGGCTGGAATCGGTTATGTCTATGCGCTCGGCAAACGCGGTTATCACCTGCTGCTCCTCGGGCGAGAACTTGACCTCAGGTATCTGGGTCTCGGCCGCGGGCTGCGCCGGCTGCACGGCCGCAAGGGGCGCCTGCTCGTTGGGCAGCGTGAGCGTGGGCATGGAGGGCGCGGCGCTTATATCCAGCGTGGGCGCAAGCTCGGGCATGGCGGTCTCGGCGGCCTTCAGCTCCACGGCTGCGGCCTCAGCGGCGTCGTTGGCTTCCTTGTCGCCCGGCAGTACCAGATTGGGAAAATCAGTCATGGCGGTATTCCTCCTCATTATATAAAGCTCGGTTGCATCTCGTATCCGGCGCGGGCGCGCTTATTTTGCGCCCTTGCCCCCAAAGGGATCCTCGCCCATCAGCCCGTCCGATTTGAGCATGGTCTCCAGCACCTCTATGTCGGTGGAGATGTCCATGTGCTCATCCTCGAACATATTGGCCAGCTGCTTTTCGGAAGCGCGCGCCACGTTCTCCATGCTGTCCTCTATGGATTGCAGCGTGGCGTTCATGCTCTGCGCCTGACCGGCCTCGCACAGGCGGTCGTAGGCGTCCAACAGCTTGAGTATGGTGGGCAGGTAGTAATTGACGAACTTCTTTATCAGCGCGGCCTTGGACGGCGTCTGCGCGACGGCGTCCACCATCTGCGTTATCGCGCGCTCGGTGCGGCCCACGTAGCTCTTCAGCTCCGGGTCGGTCATCTTCTCCTGCGCCGCGCGCAGGCGCTGCGTGGTCTCGCGGCCCTTCACTATTATGGCGTCGGCGTCGGAGTCGCCGGTCTTGTAGTCCACCTCGACCTGCTCCACCCTTGCCGGAGCCAGCAGCGTGCCCGCGATGTACACGCCCAGCGACAGCACGGCGGCTATTATAAAGTGGGACGTCTTGTACACCGGCGCGAACGCGCTGTACAGCACAAACACTATACCGGCGGCGTATATCGGCCATACGGGCCTTATCCTTCTTTCACGATATCCGGCCTTTGCCATTTGCCATTCCTCCACAATTATATTACATGTTCGATGACTATATTGTAAGCGCAAACGCCCCGCGCGTCAACTTCAATCTGTCGAAAGCCGCATTTTTGTGCAGCTAAGTCGCGTTTTGGCCTCCCAACGCCACGCGGCCCGCGCGCTGCGCACTCTGCGCTCTGATAAATGATACCACAAACGCATCCCGCGCGCAATTAAAGCGGAATTAGAAATGGCCGCGCAACCGATAGTGCGCGCTTCAGGCGATAGGCAAGGCTCAGGTAGCCCCCGTCAGGGCATGCGCCTTTGCGGCGGGAGGCTCCGCTGCCGGAGCAAGGGCCGCTTCCCCCGGCCATCAGCCTGGCCTGATTGGGGGCAGGCCGGGCCGCGCAACCGATAGTGCGCGCTTCGCAATCGCATCGGTATAGCGCCGGACGCGGGCAGGTGATATAATACGAGGGCGATATACTTTCAGGGGGAGGCGAACAATCATGAACGAAAACCCGTTGCCCGAGCGCCTGGCCGCCTGCCGGCGCGCCGTCAACCTCACGCAGGAACAGGTCGCCGAACGCCTTAACGTATCCCGCCAGGCGGTGAGCCGCTGGGAATCCGGCGCGGCGCGCCCCGCCACCGAGCGGCTGATACAGCTGAGCAGCCTGTACGGCTGCACGCTGGAGAGCCTGTGCGGCCTTGCGCAGTCCGACGGGGCGCGCGCCGCCGCACCCGCACCCGAGGGCGCTCCTGAGTACGTTCCAGAGCCCGTACTGCCGCTGCGGCCGGGCGCGTGGCACTACGAGCGCGTGAGCAGCCGCACGCTGGGCGGACTGCCGCTGTGGCACATAAACGTGGGCCCGGGCCGCACCGCGCGCGGCGTGTTCGCGCTGGGGCTGCGGGCGCGCGGCGTGGTGGCCGTGGGGCTGCTGGCGCAGGGCGTGGTGGCGGCGGGCGCGGTATCGCTGGGCGCGGTGGCGCTGGGCGCGCTGACGCTGGGGTGCATTGCGCTGGGCGCAATCGCCGTGGGGCTGGTAGCGCTGGGCGCGATAGCGGTGGGGGCGCTGGCGATAGGCGCGCTGGCGCTGGGCGACTATGCCGTGGGCGCGCTGGCGATAGGGCGCTTTGCCGCGCTGGGCGACCATGCGCGCGCCGACGTGGCCCTGGGCTTCACCCGGGCCGCAGGACAGGCGTTCGAGGCCGTGGGCGCGCTGAGCGCCGCCGCCCGCAGCGAGGCGCTCGCCGCGCTGGATGGCGCGCCCTGGTACCTGGGCTGGGCGCGCGCGGTTTTTGCGCTGTTCATATGAAGGCCGTGCCGGGGGCGCCGGCCCCGTCAGGCGGCTTCACACGGTTCCAGCGCCGCTCACATATGGCGCGCTCCGAACATATTGGGCTTTCCGCCAAACCGACGCAGGGCGAAGGGACGGTGCTGTCCCTTCGCCCTGATGGAATGGTGAGAGCATGTATGCTGTTCTTATCGGCCCGGAAGTGCGGCATTATGCGTTGCTCATTCGGTTTGCATGGTGCATTGTGGACTTTGTGGCAGCGTTCTTGCGCCGCGCAAGCCACAAGGCAACGGCAGAACGCAGAGCAGCTCACCAGCCCCTTGCCCCACCGGCAGCGCGCCGCGTAAGAACGCGGCGCGCTGCCGCCTCCAACCCCCAGCGGAGCGGCGGCGGTACAAAGGGGTGAGCAGAGAATC
>JBJEUC010000183.1:0-3837 GCA_051883635.1 Candidatus Fimadaptatus sp. | reverse complement strand
ACCTCACGCCGGTGCGCCCCGCGCCCGCGCCGCGCCCCGCCGGCCAGTATCAGGGCGCGCGCCCGGGCCAGCAGCGCTACGGCCAGTACGGCCGCCCCGCGCAGCCATATGGCCGTCCGGCGCAGGGCCCCTATGGCCGCCCCGCCCCGCAGGGCGCGTATGGCCGCCCTGCCGCCCAGGGAGGCCAGCGGCCCTATGGCAAGCCCTCGCCGCGCAGCGACAGGTCGTTTGACAAGCCCCATCCCGGCGCGGCGCGCCGCCCGGGCGACAAGGGCGCGCCCGGCTTCAACCGGCGCGACCCGCGTCCGCGCGATCAGCGCTGAGCAAGCCGCGCGCCGCGCTCGCGCCGCAGCCGGTACTTCAGGCTGGTGGCGCGGCCGCCGCGTATATGGCGCTCGGCCTTGTTCCGGCGCAGCACGGCCTGCACCCGCGCGTACAGGTCGGGGTCCAGCAGCCTGAGCCGCTGGGACATGTCCTTGTGTACGGTGGACTTGGACACGCCGTACTCGCGAGCCAGGGCGCGCACGGTCGCGCCGCTGTTCGTCATCGCCTGCGCGATGCTGAGCACGCGCTGCATTATATCTTCGCGCATATAGCTTCCTCCCGCCGGTTTTGCTAAAGCGTATGCGCGGGCGGCTGAGCTGATTACGCGGCGCGCAGCGCCGGGGAGGTACGGGTATGAAGGTACAGGGCATGGAAGTGACCGACATGAGCGGCGCGGCCGAGAGCTGCATGCCGCTTCTGCTGGACGCCGACCCCTCGCGCGAGCTGGTTGAGAGCTACCTCGCGCGCGGGCGGCTCTGGGGCTGCGCGGACGCAAAGGGGCCGGTGTGCGTGGCGCTGATGATGCCGGTGGAGCCCGGCGCGGTGGAGCTGATGAACCTGTGCACGCGCGCGGACATGCGCGGCCGGGGCATAGCGGGCGCGCTGGTCGCAGCCATGAAGCGGCTCTACGCAGGGGAGTATGCGGTGATGCGCGTGGGCACGGCGGACGGCTTTCCGCAGGTGCAGGGCTTTTACGAGCGGTGCGGCTTTCGGCTCACGGGCATCGACCGGGGCTTCTTCGTGCGCAATTACCCTGAGCCGGTGATGGACGGCGGCCGCCAGTGCATCGACATGGCCCGCTACGAGCTCCGGCTCGATGGGCAAAAATAAAGCCCCCGCCGTAAAGCGGGGGTAGGAATGCGAACTCACTGTGCCTCGGCGCAGTGCTTGCAGGTGCCTTCGATGTTTATCTCGGCGTTTTCCGCCTGCATCTCTATGAGGGATCCGCCTGCCTGCGCCGTCTGATGGAAGCCGTAGCGCATAAAGAAGGGCGCAAGTCCGGGCGCGCAGCTGAGCTTTACGCGGTCAAGGTTCATCTCCAGCACGCGGTAGAGCAGCATGCGCATCACCAGGTCGCCCAGGCCCTGCCCGCGCAGGCGCTCGACGGTGCCCACGCAGTCTATCGTGATAACGTTGTCGTCGTCCATGAACAGGCGGCCGGCCGAGCCGGGCTCGCCCGCTTCGGAGAATGTGACCGCGTATATGGCCATGGTGTCGCGCTCGTCGCGCCCGCTGCCCGGGAATACCTCGCCGCGCATTTCCAGCGCCACAGTGATGTCGTCGTTGGATGTCAAAAACTTACCGGTTATCATCGTCCTGCCTCCGAGAGTATTGAAAGGATGGTTTGTATGGATCAGAAGAAGATAGAACGCATAAACGAGCTGGCACGCCTGGCCAGGACCCGTGCGCTCACGCCCGAGGAGACCGCCGAAAGGCAGGCGCTGCGCGAGGAGTACATCCAGGCCTACCGCGTCAGCCTCATGTCCCAGCTGGACTCCATGGTGATTCAGCGCCCCGACGGCACGCGCGAGCATCTCAAGCGCCGCGGGGGGATCCACTAAACTCCATTATACCATAGCCGGGCACCGGAATGAAAGAGTTTTGGTTAAAAGATTGCCCCGGTTTATTTTGCAAAAAGGCTTGCATTTTTGGCCGCTATTGGTTATAATAAAGGCGAAGAGGGGAGCAGGAACCGGAGCTTCCGCAGGGCCGCGAACGGCCGGTCATAATGAGCGGAGGCGCGGCATATATACTTGCAGGGGCGCCTGATGGGCGCATCCGGGCAGGGCGGTTCCCGGGCAAATCATACCCCCACCGATGGAGTAGAGAGGAGGCGAATCCAATGGACAACGAGCTTGACCTGGTCGTTTTCAACGACGACGAAGGTAATGAGTTGACCTTGGAAGTGCGCGATTACTTCTTTTACAATGGACAGGAATATGCGGTGCTAGCCGATTTTTGTGAGGATGAAGAAGCCTGCGATTGTGGATGCGAGGATTGCGAACACGACGAGGGTCTCTATATTATGAAGGTCGTGCCGGTTGACGACGATCAGGAAGAATTCCAGCCTGTCGACGAGTCGCTGATGGACGAGTTGATCGAGGTGGTCCAGACCAGGTTCGAGGAGATGGAGAACGAAGAGTTCGCCGACGCCGAGGATCCGGAGGAGACCGAGGGGGATTCGGACGACCAGTGATTCCTCATGCAAGGGGGAATGGCATAAGCTGAAGGCCT
Source organism: Candidatus Fimadaptatus sp. (assembly GCA_051883635.1). Lineage (GTDB taxonomy): Bacteria > Bacillota > Clostridia > Christensenellales > Aristaeellaceae > Fimadaptatus. The sequence goes on along the minus strand of JBJEUC010000183.1, from coordinate 1,278 downwards.
GTTTGCCGAGGGTATTCTGCGCGCGGCGGGCGGCATGAGCAAGGCGTTAACGGGTACGGGCGTATCACAAGCGTCGCGGCTCTTAACCCCAGACTCTCATGTGTGGCACCGTCAGGGCGGGATAGCGTAAGGCAAGGATGGATGTGCCTGCCCGCTGTGTTGCTTTGGCACAGTGGCGACCGACCGATACGGGCACGGGAGTGCCCATTGAAGGGTTAGACACATACCATTTTAGGAAGCGGAGCGCTTCTTTACATAGATTGACAGGGTCAGGCGCACATATGAGAAGAAGGCAAAAGTTCTTCTGCGCGGATGCTGTTGTAGCTGTATCGTTGCCGGTCATGTGCCGGTATGCGGGGTGCGATCAATCGACCTGGTAAAGAAACTTTGCGACGTTACGGGTAGCCGGAGTAGTCGGCGGATGAGCACGGTCGCAACGTGTATGCATGCGGCACGGGAAAGGCTCACTCCGGGCGGCTATGAGGGCCGATTAGGAATGACAGGGCTGGCTGATACGGCTGGCTCGGGCAAGAGTTTCGGATATTTCCCGATAGCGGATTCAGGACTTCCTGAAGTGGGCAGGCGCATCCGGTATAAAAAGTGAATAGCATACTTGCTCACGGGCATACCGAGGTATGTCCGTGAGCTTTTTAGCAATACGGCAAGGGCCCGGCGGACTGACAGTATGGAAAGGCGGTGTTGGTGTGAGCGGGCAGGTCATTACGATAGGCCGCCAGTTCGGCAGCGGCGGCAGGGAGATAGGTCAGACCATAGCGAAAAAGCTGGACATACCCTTCTACGACAAGGAACTCATATCCATGGCGGCCGAGCAGACCGGCATAAGCGAGGAGGCGTTTGAAAAGGCCGACGAGAAGGCCTCGAGCACGCTGCTGTACGCGCTGCTGCTGGCCTCGTTCCCGATGTCGGTCCATTCCACGCAGGTGAACGAGATGCCCCTGAACGACAAGCTGTTCCTCACGCAGTTCGACATCGTGCGGCGCATAGCCAAGGCGGGCCCCTGCGTGATAGTGGGCCGCTGCGCCGACTATATGCTGCGCGAGCAGAAAAACGTGGTCAATGCGTTCATCCACGCGCCGATGGAGGCGCGCATCGCCCGGGTCATGCGCGTGTACTCGCTGGAGCGCAAGGCGGCTGAAAGCCTTATCAACAAGACCGATAAGCGCCGGGCGACATATTACAATTATTTTACCAACGCGAAATGGGCGGATATCGATAACTATGACATTGCGGTCGATTCCGAAAAGGTGGGCGTGGAGG
>JBJEUC010000182.1:0-3850 GCA_051883635.1 Candidatus Fimadaptatus sp. | reverse complement strand
CATGCCGTACAGCATGCCGCGCCACGGGTTGCCGCCGCCCTCCAGCATCTCGCCCATAAGGCCAAAGGGCAGACCGGATATCTCGACCAGTATGTACTCGGCCGAGGTGTGGTCGTAGTCGAAGGCCTCGCCCAGCCACAGGCTGTCCAGATAGGGCATCAGCTGCGCGTAGAGCAGCGCGTTGTGGCCCCAGCCCGCGCCCATCCTGTCCTCAAAGTGGTTCCAGGTATGCAGGTCTATAAGCGCGCCGGGCCGCTCCTCGTCCAGCACGCGCCGCACGCGCCGCATTATCGTGCGGTCGTAGCCCACGTCGTCGATGTAGATGCCGTCTATGCCCCACTTGTGGCACATGTAGTGCAGGCCCTCCAGGTGGAAGTTGGCCAGGCGCGACATCGGGTTGGTTATCAGCGAGGGATCGCTCATGCCCTTGTAGGGGCCGTCGCTGAACACATGCTTCCACGCCGGTATCACCTCGCCGTCCACGTTCTCGCGGATGAACGGGTCGGTGCCGCCCTGGAAGGCGATGCCGTCAAAGCTGTACGTCGGGCGCGGGTATATCTCCTGCCGGAGCGAGCGGAAGGCCCAGAACTCGGGCAGGCGGCTCGTGAGCTCGCGCACCGTGTAGTAGGGCTTTACGCCTATGCCGTAGGAGTGCGCCTCGGCTATCAGCCGGTGGAACGTGCGGTCATCGTACATCGGGTAGTTGATGAAGGGATAGCCGTCGTTGCCGTGATGGTAGTTTATGTGGGTGCAGCCGTTGTCGCGCGCGTGCGCGGCCCAGCGGTCCTCCTTGTAGGGGCCGCCGTGATAGTAGTGCGTGCCGAAGTGCTTGCGCTGGTCCACCGGCTTGAACGGCGTTATCATCAGCTCCGCGCCGAAGAGCTTCTCGGCCCGGCCCAGCTCTATGCCGCCGCTGAAGTAGCTCAGCTCGCCCTCCTCCAGCGCAAAGCCGCCCCGGCCGCCGTTTACCCAGTTCACGGGCAGGTTGCGCGGGCCGTGATGGTAGTACAGGTTCACGAAGGGCTGCTGCATGTCTGGGTCGCGCGGCTTGACCAGGAGTCCGCCGTTTACGCCGCCTATCCAGTAGGCGTCCTGGCGCTTTTCGGCGTCCCAGCGCCACTGATGGCGCGCGGGGGTCCTGCCGCCCTGCACGCCCAGGCCTATGAAGAGCCCCGCATACTCCGCGCGCGGCGCATGGCGCAGCTCCACGCAGTACTCCGCAGGCTCGTCGGCGGACAGCCAGGCGTTCAGCGTGAGGGTGCCGTCGAACTCCAGCCTGCCCTCAACGCGCAGGCGCACCCCCTGCCCCGCCGACAGCGCGCTCCAACACGCCTCGTGCGGGCGCAGCGCGGTGAAGGTGAGCCTTTCGGGCGTGAGCGCTACCGCTTCGCCGCCGCGCGTCACGCACAGCTCCAGCGGCCGCGCGAGTATCGGCCGGCCCTCGGCGGTGAGCGTCGCATTGTTGCCGACAAAGTGGGTGTATATCTGCGCGGGGCAGCCGTCCGCGCCCAGCTCCACGTCGCGGCCCAGTATGCTCAGCGTGCGCCCATTCACCTCTATGGGCGTGAAGGGCGCGGGTATGGCGTCCGATATGCCGCGGCGGCTGTTGAGCCAGGCAAGCCTGCTGAGCGAATCGCGCGTTTCGGCGCCCTCGTCCTCGTCGTAGTCGCCCTCGGCGCGCAGCACGAGCGCGGCCTGCAGGCACTCGCCGCCCGCCTGCACCGCAAGCGTCACGCTGCGCGCGCCCGCGCAGCCCAGCCGTGCCAGGCACCACAGCGGCCAGGGCTTGCCGCCCTCCACCGGCATGGGGCTGGCAAAGGGGTTGCCGGCGCTGTCGATTCCCTCGGTGGCCAGGCAGGTGAACTCGTCGTGCGCGCCCAGGCCGAGGGCCTTCACGCTCTCCACCGCGACATCGTCGCGCGAGTCCACTATCAGCTGGAAGGCCTGCCATGCGCCCGGGCGGGCGCTCAGCTCCAGCGTGCCGGGCACGGCCGTGTCCAGCAGGTCGTCGTGCGCGGGCGCGGGGCGGAAGGGGCACGAGGCGGGCGCAAGTATCAGTCGCATTTTTTCGGTCACGCAGGCAATTCTGGCATCCATAGTCATACCTCCATAAGGTTCATAAAAGGGGACGCCGACCCCAGCGCATGGTTTCGGCGTCCCCGCGATACGGCGCAGGATCAATATTCGTTATTCGGCCGTCTTGTAGATGGAATCGTAGCCCTTCTGGTACAGCTCCACGAAGCGGTTCACGTTGTAGCGCTCCAGGTCGCCCAGATAGCTGTCCCAATCGCTGTCTATGTTCTTCACGCCGGTGATGAACTGCGCGGTCGCGAGCTTCACATAGTCCTTTACGTTGGTCAGTATCTCGCTGTACTCGGTGGTCTCCTCCTCGGTGAGGAAGAAGTAGTCGGGCGCGGTCTCGATGAAGTACGGGGACAGCTCTTCGGTCTCCAGCTCTATGCGGCTCTCAAAGTACTTGGAATCGGAATAGAGCACATCGTCCGGCCAGCGGTTGGACCACAGCGCGCGGTACTCCATCAGCGCGCCCCAGGGGCCGCCGTAGAATATGACGTTATCGGTGGTCACGCTGCCGCCCACGGTGGTATCCAGGAACTGATAGCGGTACTCGCCGCCCAGCACGTTGGTCTGGCCCGGCTCGGCATACTGCCAGCCCTCGCCCTCCAGGCCGTACACGCGGACCATGTAGGTGTCAAAGTTCATAAGGGCGTCCATGAACTTCATCGCCGCGTCGGGGCTCTCGCAGGCGTCGGTCATCGCGAAGGACGCGCCGGCGTTCATGTTGGCAATGGACGTATTGTCGGCATACTGCGCGCCGTCGGCGGTCTTGAGCGGCATCATCAGGCGGTAGTTGCTGTAGGCGTACTCGTTGGTCATGTCAGTCTGGTATATGCCGCCGTTTACGGAGAACACGCCCACCATGGGCACCTCGCCGGACACCACCTGGGACATCTGCTCGGAGGTCTGGGTGAACGCGGCCTCGTCTATCAGGCCCTCGTCAAACAGCTGCTTCATGTAGCGCAGCGCATTGCGGTACTCCTCGGTGGAAGCGCCGAAGGAGGCCACGCCGTCCTTTATGGTGGTGAACTTGCCGCTGCCTACCTCGCAGGGCAGGAAGGCGTTGATTATGTAACTGATGAAGGTGGCCTCGCAGCTGGTGAGCGCTATCTCGTCAGCCTCGCCGTTGCCGTTGAGGTCGGTGGTCTTTATGGCGGTCAGCAGGTCATGGAACTCATCCAGAGTGGTGGGGACCTCCATGCCCAGCTGGTTGAGCCAATCCATGTTCACGTAGGTCTTGTTCTTGGCGCGGCAGTGACCGCACTCGGAGAAGTGGTTCATGCCGTACACATGGCCGTCGGGCGCGGTGAGCATGTTAAGATACTCGGGGCGCGCGGTGTAGAGGGTCTCGATAGTGGGGAACTCGCTCAGGCGGGTGGTCAGGTACTCGTCCAGCGGCACCAGCGTGCCGTCCTTGACGCCGTAGTTGAGCATCTCGGCATAGGTAAAGCCGGTGAGGAATATGTCGGGATAGTCGCCGCTGGCCAGGACCAGCTGCTTCTGCGTGGCCGCGTCGGTGGACGTTACCAGGTACTCCGAAACATCCAGGCGCACGCCGGTCTGCTCTTCCATCATCTTGAGCGTGTAGTTCTCGCTGTAATCCAGTTCGGGATTGCCGGCCACGAACGCGGTTATCACTATGGGCTCCGCCTCATCGGCAAGGCTCACGGAGGGAACCAGCGCAAGCGCCATCATTACAACGACGAGCAGGGATACGAACTTCTTCATTGACCTTTCCTCCTTCGATATTATACACTCAAATGCGCCGCCTGCC
>JBJEUC010000181.1:0-3859 GCA_051883635.1 Candidatus Fimadaptatus sp. | reverse complement strand
GAATGCATAAGGAGAGGCAGGGCGCACGCGCAGGATATCGCGACCCGCCTGCGCATACGCCCCACCCCCCGTGACTGTCTCCGTGTACAGATTATACGGCAAACGCGGGCGGTCATGCAAAGGAAATGAACGGTAAAAGGCCGGAAGGAGACTGCTATGAAGTATGGCATTTCGTCCAGCGCGCTGTTTGGGCGCATGGAGACCGATCAGGCGCTGACATTTTTGAGAGAATGTGGCATATGCGAGTGCGTGGAGGTTTTCTTCCAGTGCCCGGACGAGTACAGCGGCCAGTACCGCAGGGCGCTGTTCGAGGCGGCGCGCGGGCTCAACATAGTGTCCATGCACATGCTCAGCTCATCGTTTGAGGGCATGCTGTTTTCGGCCAGCGCGCACGGGCGCGAGTACGCGCTGCGCGAGACTGCCGATGCCATACGCGCCGGTCATGAGCTGGGCGCAAAGCGCTACGTGTTCCACGGGCGCAACCGGCTGATGTCGTCGAAAGGCAACACGCCGCGCCTGGCCGACCCGGAGGCGGTGGCGGACGCGCTGGAGCCGGTGATGGAGATACTGGACGGCTATGGCATGACGCTGGCGCTGGAGAACGTGTTCTGGTCCGAGTTCTCGCGGCCCGGGTTCGGGCCGCTGATAGCCCAGCGGCTGCCCGGGATACGCTTCACGCTGGACACCAAGCAGGCGGTGCGCGCGGGGTTTGACTATCACGAGTACATGGACGCGATGGGCGAAAGGCTGGACCATGTACACGCCTACGACTTTGACGCGGACGGCCATGAGTGCCTGCCCGGCAAGGGCCTGTTTGACTTTGCGCGCTTTGGCGACGAGCTGCGCGCGCGCGGCTACGACGGCGCGGTGATAATAGAAGCGTATCCGCACATGTACCGCGATACGGACGAGCTGCTGGAGGCGCTGGAGTACCTGAAGCGCGAAATGGGCGCGCGGGGGTGAGGGGAGCGCAGGCCGCCGGAAGCGGTTGAGATTTGATATGGCAAGAGACCTGCCGAACGCTTCCTGTCACTTTCGCTAATTCGAATGCGCCCTTCATTGGCAAGACAAACCGGGCCCTGTCGCAGCATGGCCGGGCCCGGGAAGCTCATTTGCAGAGGAGTAGCTGCGTTTTGATGCGCGCACGCCGCTGAAAATGCCTGAAGCGCGATGGAACATAACTCTTGCTGAAGTTTCTCTGCTCATTTTCGACAGTCCGTGTGTGCCAATAGCGCGCGTGTCGTGACGCGCATTTCATGTGCAAAACAAACCGGGCTTGGCCTCAATATGGCCGGGCGAGGACAGCCTCCTGAGAATAACAGTGGCGCTTGGAACGCGCACGCCACCAAGGGCGGTTGAAGCTGGAGAAGGCGTGCATACTGCCGAACGCTCCTTGCTCCTTTTCGATAGCATGAAGCGCGCCATGAGCTTGGCGTGTTTGATGCGCTTTCATGGGCAAAACAAACCGGGCCCGGCCGCAGCATGGCCGGGCCCGGCTTGCGTATGCCGTCAGGGCCGGGTGAGGGGTCAGACGCGCGCGTCCAGATTGAGCTCGACCCAGCCCTGCGCAAAGGAGCACAGCGGGCAGGCGTCCCAGGCCTCCGTGCCTATGCGCTCGAAGCCGCAGTTGGCGCATTTCCACACTACGGGCCTTTCGCGCCGGTAAAGCGTGCCGTCTCGCAGGCGCGTGTGCAGCTCGGTGAACACCGCGTCGTGGCCGCGCTCCACGGTGGCGGTCATGCTGAACAGCCGCGCTATGTCCTCAAAGCCCTCGGCGGAGGCAACGCGCGCAAACTCGGGGTATATGCGCGTGAACTCAGCGTTTTCGCCCTCGGCCGCGAACAGCATGTTCTCAAGCGTGGTGCCCTTTTCAAAGGGATATCCGGCGTCGATGTTTATGTTGCTGAACTGCTTGGAGACGTCCTCGGTGATGTGTTCAAAGAACTCGCGCGAGTGGGCGAACTCGTTGGCGGCGATGAGCTCCACCGTGCGCGCCAGGCATTCGAGCCCCTCCTTGCGGGCCTGTTCGGCGTAGATGTCGTATCGCCCGCGCGCCTGCGATTCTCCGGCGAACGCCCGCGCCAGGTTGATGAGCGTGTTCGAGGTATCCAGCTTCATGCCAAAACGCCTGCCTTTCGGTTTTGTTGCAGAATATTATGTGCGGCAGCGGGGCAGAGTATGCATGCGGCAGGGCGCGTTTTGGCACTGCGGAAAACGCTCAGGCGTGCGTGGGGGCGGGGAAGCGGATGTGCGGTATGGGGGATGATGTGATGGTTAAGCGAACGTGCGCAGCAGATGAATCCGCGCACGATATGCGATTTTGCGCAGCTTGATTTCACGGAGAAGTGCAATTCCCTCTAAATGGAACGCGGCGAACGCACTGTAATAGCCGCCGCTCTGCCATGAAAAACCTCCGCACCGCAGTGAAACCTGTGTCAAACGCAGTGCGAATGTCGAAGCGACGGCGAATCAAACACGTCGGTAGGGGAATCCGCGCACGATATGCGATTTTGCGCAGCCTGATTTCATGGAGATGCGCAATGCCCGCCAAATGGAATGCGGCGAACGCGCGCCGAAGCCGTCGCACTGCCATGAAAAAGCGCAGCTCCGCACGGAACGCTGTGTCAAACGCAGTACGGATGTCACAGCGACGGCGAATCAAACGCACGCAATAGGGGAATCCGCACGCGATATGCGATTTTGCGCAGCCTGATTTCACGGAGAAGTGCAATTCTCTCTAAATGGAACGCGGCGAACGCGCGGCAATAAGCGCCGCACTGCCATGAAATAGCGCCGCACCACAGTGAACGCTGTGTCAAACGCAGTACGGATGTCACAGCGACGGCAAATCGCGCGCGTCGGTAGTGTATCCCCACGCGCCCCGGCGCACCGCACCGCCGCGCCCGAACGCGCCGAGCCATGCATGAACCGTGCCCTGGGTACATGGCTCCCCGCCCCACGCCAGCTTACCGCACACGCATCAGCCCTACCGCCGCTCCCCGCACCGGCCGCCGCATCCCAGCCGCATCCCGTGCGCAACTGCTTTCCAAAAACAAAAAACGCCTTTCATTACAGAAGGCGTTTGATGGCAATATTGCAGGGTTACTGAGCGGCCTTGGCCAGGCGCTTGGCCAGACGGGCCTTCTTGCGGTTAGCGGCGTTCTTATGAATTACACCCTTGCTGACCGCCTTGTCAATAGCGCTGGCGGTAACGCTCAGCATGGCGGCATCGGCCTTGCCCTCGGTCACACCATTCTCGAACTTCTTGACAACAGTGCGCATAGCGGACTTCGCGCTGCGGTTGTTCAGGTTCTTGATCTTGGTCACCTTAACGCGCTTTATCGCGGACTTAATCTGCGGCAAATCGATTCACCTCCCGGCCTGTCAAATCAACAGGAAATATTGTACCACGTTTCGGCGGCGATTGCAATAGCAAAAACGGTTTTTGGCGGTGGAGTTTACATTAATTACGCGCGCATTTGCGTAAAACGGGCCGCGCGCCGCGCCTGCGTCACAGCACGAAGTTGACAAAGCAGAACGCAAGCGCGCCCGCAAACAGCATCAGCAGCCCTACCAGCATCAGCGTTTCGCCCGATATCGCCCGGCGCGGCGCGCTGCGCTGCCGGTAACGCGCTATCGCGTCGGCGTAGGAGCGGCCTCCGGCGTCCGGGCCGTCGGGGTCGTCGGGATCGTAGCTGTACGAGCGGCGGCGGGAGGAGCACTCCGTCTCGCCCTCGCGCGCGCCGTAGGGGGCGGACTGCCGCGCGGCCAGGCGCGCGTCGTACTCGCGCGCGCGCGTGCGGCCGGTGCGCTCCTGCGCGCCGTAGCGGTCGGCCTCGTCGTCGTAGCGGGGGCGCTC
>JBJEUC010000180.1:0-3874 GCA_051883635.1 Candidatus Fimadaptatus sp. | reverse complement strand
CTCGGCGACTCTCTCAAATTACTGACTGTTTGTTCGCTCTCGTTCTTTCGAACGACTGTTTCTTGCTGTATCGTTTTCAAGGATCGTTCGCTGTTTCGCTCGCGCCCCTTCAGCGCTCTGCGCTTTCGGGCCGCTCGCTGGCAGCTCATATATAATACCACACTACTCCCGACCTTGTCAATACCTTTTTGAGCTTTTTTTCGGGGTTTTTTGAACTTTTTTCTGCCGTAAACTGCTTTTGAGCTGTTTCTGCTGCTTCAGGTCACTCCCGGCCCTCATCACAGTCGCCCCCGACGCGCCCATATACGCAAAAAGCCGCCCTCGCCCCGGGCCAGCGGCCCTTGACAACGGCGGCTCATCTGCCAGTTTACGCCTTCTCGGCCAGGAACTTGTTCAGGTCGTTCACCAGAGCGTCCACGTCGATGCCGTGCACCGCGCCGGCGTCCTCCAGCGACTCGGCGGTAGCGTGCGGGCAGCCCAGGCAGTGCATGCCGTACTGCATGAAAATGGGCGCCGTCATACGGTCGATCCTGAGAACCTCGCCAATGCTCATCTTCTTGTTTACCTTAGCTTCCATCGAAAAAACCTCCAAATCATATGCCGCCTGACCGCGAGCTTATAGTTTTCCGGACATCCTTATTATAACCTGCTCCGGCGTCAACGCAACACGTTTTTGCTATTTTCCTACGCAAAAGTCGGTGAATATTCGGTTAATGACGTCCGTATCGGCCGTTTCGCCGGTTATCTCGCCCAGCGCGGTCAGCGCGCCCTCCAGATCGAGCGCCGCCAGCTCTATCGATGCGCCGCTGTCCAGCGACTGCGCGGCCGCCTCCAGCAGCCCGCACGCCCTGCGCACGCAGTCTATGTGCCGCTCGCGCAGGAACACGGCGTCAGGGCGCGCCTCGGCCGCCACGCGTGCGCCCATGAGAGCGCGCAGCTCCTCCACGCCCGCGCCGCTGCGTGCCGACACGGCGCATGTGCGGCCCGCAAACCGTGCCCGCAGCTCCCCGCAGTCCAGGCCGCCGGGCAGGTCGCTCTTGTTCAGCACCAGTATATAGCGCTCGTCGGCCTCGCTGAGCAGCGCCTCGTCCTCGCCCGTGAGCGGGCAGGACGCATCCAGCACCATCAGCACCATGTCGGCCGACTTCAGCGCCGCGCGCGCGCGTTCCACGCCCATGCGCTCTATCTCGTCGGCGGTATCGCGCTGGCCCGCGGTGTCGGAGAGCCTCACGCGGTAGCCGCCCAGCTCCATCTCCTCGGTGAGCACGTCGCGCGTGGTGCCGGCGGTGCGCGTCACTATGGCGCGCTCGCTGCCCAGCAGCGCGTTCATCAGCGAGGACTTGCCCACGTTGGGCCGCCCGCACAGCACCGCGCTCAGCCCGCGTCGCAGCATGTCGCCCGCGCGCACGGCGCACTCCCGCTCGAGCCTTGCGCGCAGCGCGCGCACCCGGTCGCGCAGGCCGCCCTCTATCTCGGTCTGCTCTATCTCGTCGGGGAAGTCCAGCGCCGCGCCGGCCTCGGCCAGCATGCCCGCTATCTCGCTGCGCGCCGCGTTCACGCTGCGCGCCACGCCGCCGTCCAGCTCGCGCAAGCCCGCCCTGAGCGCCGCCTCGCCGCGCGCCCTGAGCACGTCCATGACCGCCTCGGCGCGGCTCAGGTCCACGCGCCCGTTCATGAACGCGCGGCGCGTGAATTCGCCCGGGCCCGCGGGCCTTATGCCCGCGGCGTACAGCGCGCGCAGCAGCCGCGCCACGGTGGCCTCGCCGCCGTGTATCTGAAATTCGCACACGTCCTCGCGCGTATAGGAGCGGGGCGCGCGCATCAGCACGCACAGCGCCTCCTCGCGTTCGCCCGCGTTTACGATATGGCCAAAGTAGAGCCGGTGCGACTCTATGCTTCCGGGGCAATTTGAAAAAAAGCGGCGCATCGCGCCCTCGGCCCCGGGGCCCGAGACGCGCACTATCGCCACTCCGCCCTCGCCCGGCGGAGTGGCGCACGCCGCTATCGTATCGTCAAAGCCGTACTGCATGCCGGTCACGCGCTGCGCACCGGCAGTACGAGATAGGTGTACCTGTCGCCCTCGGAGGGGCAGATGACGCAGGGGCTCACCGCGGAGTTGAAGCGCAGCACCACCTCTTCGTCGTCTATGACCTTCATTATGTCGCTCATGAAGCGGATGTTGAAGGATATATCCAGATTGTCGCCGGTATGCACGGTGTCCAGCTCCTCGTAGGCCTCGCCCATCTCGGAATTGGAGGTGATGACCATGCGGTTGTCAGCCACGGAGAACTTCATCAGGTTATTCTTGCCGTCCTTGGCCAGCAGCGACGCGCGGTCTATGCAGGCGGCCAGCTCCTGCCGGTTCACGCGCACAAGGCTGGTCCAGGTGGCCGGTATTATCGAGCGGTACTTTATGAACTCGCCCTCCAGCATGCGCGTTATCACGCGCGTATCGCCTATCTCAAAGCTCACGTGCGTGCGGTCCAGCTTGAGCGTCACCTCGTCCTCGTCGCCCAGTATGCGCGCCACCTCGTTGAGCGACTTGCCCGGTATCAGGGCGTTGAAGGTGCTGCTGCCGCCTTCCAGCTCCAGCTTGCGCAGCGCCAGGCGGAAGCCGTCCAGCGCCACCAGGTTCACGCAGCCGCTATCCACCTCCATGAGGCAGCCGGTGAATATGGGGCGGGACTCCTCGGTGGCTATCGAAAAGCTGGTCTGGCGTATCATGTCCCTGAGCGCGCTCTGCGGTAGGGTCACAGATTCATTCACCTCCAGCGCCGGCAGCGGCGGATACTCCTCGGCGGCAAAGCCCGCCAGCGTCGTGCGGGAGCCGCGGCAGCGTATGGTCGCCGCGTTGTTGGGCGCCACGCTCACGTCAACATCGCCCACGGGCAGCTTGCGCACTATCTCGCCCAGCAGCTTGCCGGGCAGCACCACGCGGCCCTCCTCGGCGATGTCGGCCTCCAGCTGCGTCACTATGCCCATGTTGAGGTCGGTGCAGGTTATCCTCAGCATGCCGTCAAAGGCCTCCAGCAGTGCGCCCTCCAGCACCGGCAGGGTCGCCTTGCCCGAAATCGCCTTTATCGCCGTCTGCAGTGAGCTCATGAAAAGTTCCTGTTTGCACTTGAATCGCATATATGAATACCTCTTTCTCGGTTGCGCACGGAGGCATATTCCCCGGCCCGTATTCCGATCCACCATACATGGTAACACCTGCATCCGGCGCCGTCAACGCATCGCCGGACAAATTTTCGGCGCGCCTTTGGGTGAGGGTGGAGCCGAAAACGCCCGGCCCGGTAGCGCCTCCGGAATGCAAAAATGCAGGCTCCTGCAAATTTGACTTATCAGCAGCGCAATGATCGCAATTTATGTGCAATTCATTGCGTGCAACAACTTGCGCATATGCTGGCATCCGCCCATCCCATTCCCTCCGTATATATGCGCGGGCCTCAGGAGCTGACGCAGTCCCGCCTCGGGCGGAGGGAAATGCGCCGCCCACGACTTGTCAAGGATATGGTTTATTTAAGGTAGTAGCAGTAGTAGTAGTGCGGTGGAAACGGTGGAAAACCAGTGGAAAGTCCCGCGCGGCGGGAAAAACGCCTGTTGAGGCGAAGGTGGAAAAGCTGCGGATAAACGCCCCGTCCCCGCCGCCTTTTCCACATGGCCCCTTCAGGCGCTCATTTTTCCCGTATGGTCTTGCGCAGCTCGACTATCGCGTTTTTGAGTTCGGCGTCGCTTGCAAGCATCTGGCCTATCTTGTCGCAGGCGTGCATCACGGTGGTGTGGTCGCGGCCGCCGAAGGCGTCGCCTATGCGCGGCAGCGACAGGTCGGTCATGTCCCGGGTGAGGTACATGGCTATCTGCCGGGGCAGAGCTA
>JBJEUC010000179.1:1321-16225 GCA_051883635.1 Candidatus Fimadaptatus sp. | reverse complement strand
TACGCGGCTGAGCGTATCCACGCTCATCACGGTGGCGTGCGCGCTGCCGATATACTGGCTTTTGTACCACAGCAGTTACAAATATCACGTCATAGGCAAGCGCGTGGGCATATAGGCCCGGGCGCGTGCTTGCTATTGCGCGCAATGCGCGGCGCTTTGGTGGAAAGGGATGATTAAGATAAAGAGCAGCAGGTTCTCGGGGCGGTATTTTACCATGCTTACGGCGATGGTCTGCCTGTTTTGCATACTGGTGCTGCAGCTGTACAATCTGCAGATAGTGCAGGGCGAGACCTATACCGAGATTGTCGAGGACAAAAAGACCCAGACCAAATCGGTAATAGGCCAGCGCGGCAGCATACTGGACGTGAACGGCATACCGCTGGTCGTCGACCAGAAGTGCTACAACGTGTGCTTTTACCGCGACCCCAACCGCCGCAGCAACGACGACCGCGCCGAGTACACGCAGGTGCTCCTGAAGGTGATGGAGATAGTCGAATCAAACGGCGGCGAGACGATAGACGAGTTCTGGCTCAAGCGCGACGAGACCGGCGAGTGGGTGTTTGCGACCGGCACGTCGCTGGCCAGCGCGGCCGCCGAGCGCGAGCGCCAGTGGCGCGCCAACTTCGCGCTGCAATATACCGCGCAGGACAAGCTGTTCGATGCGCTGTGCCGCAACTACTCAATACCGGAGGAGCTCAGCGAGGAGCGCAAGATAAAGGTGCTGGCGATGTGGCAGGAGTCGCGCATGAAGAACTTCCTCTCCGCGCCGGTCACGATAGCCTACAACGTGAGCCTCAAGACCGTGGCCGAGATAGAGGCGCTCACCAGCGAGCTGGACGGCATATCCATCGCCGAGAGCACCGCGCGCGTATATCCGCGCGGCTCGCTGGCCTCGCACGTGATAGGCTACATCGGCTCCATCAGCTCCGAAAGCGCCCTGACCGAATACAAGAGCAAGGGCTATTCCTCCGACGCCAAGGTGGGCGTGACCGGCATCGAGTATTCCATGGAGGATCAGCTGACCCCCAACATATCCTACCGGCAGGGCAAGCGCGTGGTGGAGGTCAACTCGCTGGGCAAGGTGATACGCGAGCTGAGCTACGAGGAGCCCATCGACGGCAACACCGTGGTGCTCACGCTCGATACGCGCCTGCAGTCGGTGCTGGAGACCGCGCTCAAGGAAAACATAGAGATAATCAACGCCGAGCAGCAGAAGATATACGCCACCGAAAAGTGGCAAAAGACCAACGCTGCCAAGCTGGAGGCGCTGGGCGAGGACTACGAGCTGAAGTTTGCCGAATCGGGCGGAGCCGTGGTCATGGACCCCAACACAGGCGCGGTGCTGGCCATGGCCAGCTACCCGGACTACGACCTCAACTGGTTCGTGTCCGGCACGGACAGCGACAAGCTCAGCGAGCTGTTCAAGGACGAGCGCAACCCCATGTTCAACCGCGCCATATCGGCCAAGGACACGCCCGGTTCGATATTCAAGATGTGCACGGCGCTGGCGTCGCTTATGGAGGGCGTGGTAACGCCCACCGAGAAGATAGACGACGCGGGCCTGTTTACCGGCCTTGACACCACCCACCAGCCGCGCTGCTGGGTGTATCCCAACTACTCCAAGCACAGCAACCAGGACGTCGAGGCCGCGCTCAAGAACTCGTGCAACTACTACTTCTACACGGTGGGCCTGCGCCTGGGCTCGGCCAACCTCAGCAAGTGGGCGGCGCGCCTGGGACTCAGCAGCAAGACCGGCATCGAGCTGCCCAGCGAGGCGACCAGCTTCGTGGGCAACCAGTCCACGCTGTACGATTCCGACTTGGCCATTGGCAGCCAGAGCACCAACAAGCCGCGCTATTCCGCCAACAAGATAAAGGCGCTGTTGCGCCAGGTGGGCGAGGAGATGCAGATAACCTACGACGAGGACCGCCTGGACCGCGTGGCCAAGGAGCTGCTGGACATAGTGACCGAGGAGGAGACCAAGGCCACCTGGCCGGCGCGCATCCGCACGATACTCCTGCAGGAGATGAACCTGACCAACGAGTACATAGCCAAGCGCGCGTTGGGCACAAAGATACAGAGCTACTTAAACGACCTCAAGTGGACCGATTCCGAAACGATAATGTGCGCCATAGGCCAGTCCATCACGCAGGTGACGCCGGTCGCGGTGGCGCGCTACATATCGGCGCTGGCCAACGGCGGCACCGTGTACGACGCGCAGATAATCGAGCGCATAGTCTCGCCCTCGGGCGAGGTGCTGCTGGACAAGCAGCCCGTGGTGGCCAGCACCATAGATGACAGCCAGGGGTATCTGGAATACATAAAGAAGGGCATGCACTCAGTTACCAGCCTGGAGGACGGCGGCACGGCGGCCAAGTATTACGAGGACAGCAAGTACAAGGACGTGATATGCGCCAAGACCGGTACCGCGCAGACCTCATCGCTCATCGACCTGGAGAACAAGAGCTGGCACGTGGCGTTTGCGCCGATAGACGACCCGCAGATAGTGGTCGTGGTGTACATACCCAACGGCTACGCGGGCGGACTCAGCGCCTATACCTGCAAGACGGTGATAGACTACTACCTCGACCGCGAGGACCTCACCACGCAGGACGTGCTGCCCGAGGCGGGCACGCTCGCGCCATAATACATTACGGGAGGCTCATATGGGTGAGCGGATAGCGATAGTTTCCGGCCGCGGCGGCGTGGGCAAGACCGCCGTCACGGCCGGGCTGGGCACGGCGCTGGCGCGGCGCGGCTGCACGGTGCTGCTGATAGATGCCGACACGGGCATGCGCTGCCTGGATATGGCGCTGGGGCTGGAGAGCAGCGTGGTGTACGACGCGGTGGACGTGGCGGAGGGCACCTGCAAGCTCAAGCGGGCGCTGGTGCGCGACGGGCGCAGGCCGGGGCTTGCGCTGCTGGCGGCGGCGCAGATGCGCGAGCGCTCCGCGCTCACGCCCGAGGCGCTGCGGGGCATTACCACGCGCCTGAAGGACAGGTACGACTACATACTGATAGACGCGCCGGCGGGCACCGAGGGCGGCTTCGACGCGGCGTGCGCGGGCGCGGACGCGGCGCTGCTGGTGATGACGGCCGACCCGCAGGGCGTGCGCAGCGCGCAGCGCATGGTGGGCCTGCTGGAGCAGCGCAGCCTGCTGGAGCCCCGGCTTGTGATAAACCGGGTGCGCGCGGAGCTGATACAGACCGGCGCCGCCCAGCCGCTGGAAAAGGTGATGGAGCTGATGCGGCTCAGGGCCGCGGCGGCGCTCTGCGAGGACGCGGACATAATGCGCGCGATGTGTACGGGCGAGCCGCTGGACGCGCACTGCCCGGCGGGCCGGGCGTTTGACGAGGCGGCGCGGCGGCTGATGGGCGAGGAGGTGCCGCTGCGTATGCCCGAGGTGCGGCCGGAGTTCAAGCTCAGGCTCCGGCGCAGCCTCCGCGTGCTGCGCGGCGTGCCGGAGCCGGAACCTGAAGAATAAGCCGGGCGGCCGGGCCGCACGGGAATAAGGAGCGTTTTGATGGGAGCCAAACAGAACAAGGGCGTGTTCATTAAGCCGCGGCTGCGCATGTTCAGGTACTTCGACTGGCCGCTGCTTCTGAGCATGCTGGCGCTGATTGCGATAGGTATAGTGTCGATAGCGGCGGCCACGGCCTCGCCCGTGACGGACGATTCGGCGACGCTCATGGACATACTCAGCACGCAATCGCTCTACTATCCGCGCCTGCAGCTCATATGGGCCGTCATAGGCATAGCGATAACCTGCGTGGTGCTGACGGTCAACTACAAGTTCATCGCCAGCAAGACCAACTGGATATACTGGCTCAACATCGCCATGCTGGTGGTGGTGCTGATGGGCGAGCGCGGGCGCGGCAACATGGCCGGCTGGTTCCGGGTGGGCTCGCGCACGATACAGCCCTCCGAGATAGCCAAGCTCGCGATAATACTGGGCCTGGCGCGGCGCTTTGCGCTGCTGGACAAGCCCGTGTCCACCGTGCGTGAGATGGCATCGCTGCTTGTGTACATAGGCATACCGCTGGTGCTGATATGCCTGCAGCCCGACCTGGGCACCGCCATGGTGTACGTGTTCATATTCGGCTGCATGCTGTTCATGTCGGGCGTGAAGATGAAGCTGTTTTCGGCGCTCATTGGCCTGGGCCTGGTGGGCATATTCATAGGCGCGTACCTGATGGTGCAGTCGGGCAGCTTCCGCCTGGAGCGGATACTGGTGTTCATAGGCTCGGACAACGTATCCGCCGACGCGGGCACCCAGACCCGCAACGCCAGGATGGCCGTGGGCTCGGGCCAGCTGCTGGGCAAGGGCCTGTTCAAGTCCGGCTCGATGAGCCAGCTGGGCTACATACCCGACGACCATACCGACTTCATATTCTCCATCACCTGCGAGACCTTCGGCTTCGTGGGCGGCGCGGCGGTCATAGTGCTGTACCTTATCATGCTCACGCGCATGCTCATTCTCAGCCGCCGCATCGAGGACCGCTTTGCCTCCATGACCGTGGTGGGCGTTATGGCGATGCTGCTGTTCCACGTGTTTGAGAACATCGGCATGGTAATAGGCGTGACGCCCGTGACGGGCATACCGCTGCCCTTTATGAGCTACGGCGGCTCCAACCTTCTGACCAACATGATAAGCGTGGCCATAGTGCTCAACGTGTCGATGGTGTGCCGCTACCGGCAGGAGCTTAGACGGCGCAAGCGGGAGCGCGAGGCGCAGAAATACGCCGCCGAGGAAAAGACGGCCTGACTGAGCGGACGGGGCGAACGCGGCGCTGTGCGGCGGTTGCTCCGTCCGCTGCGCTGTATGCGCGCATCATCGCCCGCGGCGCGGCATACTATCTCTCACGGAGGAGTGATAGTATGGCGACAGAACGAAGCAGCGATACAGTGGTAAGGGTGTACACCTCCCGGCGTCCGCCCGAGCAGGAGGACGAATACGTAAAGCGCGGCGGCAGGGACGGGCGCGGCGAGCGCTCCGGCCGGACGGAGGGCGAAGGCGCGCGGCCCCGGCTGGTGCGGCTGAGGTTTGCCCTGCCCGATATGAAGGCGTTCGCGCCGCTCAGGCGCAGGCGCGAGGCCGCCCCAAGGCATGCTCGGCGGGTCAGGCCCGCGCGCTCTGCCCGGCGCACAGCGCGCCCGCGCGGCACGTACATGGAGCGCATGTCCCGGGACGCGCTCATAGTGTGCGCGCTGCTGCTGGGCGTGGCGTCGGTGCGCGCGCTGCCCTTTGAGTGGGCGCAGCAGGCCACGCAGGCGATGTCCAGCGCGGTGAACATGAGCGTGGACCTGGATAAGACGCTGGGCCAGCTGCAGTTCGTGCGCGAGGTCATACCCGAAAGCGCGATGGTGTTTTGGCATAACGCCTCGGGTGGCGAATACGCCGCGCCATTTGAGGGCGACATAACCCACAGCTTCAGCGCCGGGCAGCCCTGGCTGGAGTATGCCGGTCAGAGCCAGGCGGTAAAGGCCGCGCGCGCCGGCAGCGTCAGGCAGCTGGAGCAGGGTGAAGCCGGGGACTGGGCCGTGCGCCTGGAGCATGAGGGCGGCATGGAGACGGTGTACGCCTTTCTGAGCGGGGTGAGCGTCAGGGTGGGCGACAGCGTGGCGGCGGCGCAGGAGATAGGCCGCGCTGACGGCGCAAACGGCGCGCGCATATATTTTGAGATGCGAATTAACGGGGAATCGGTTGACCCGTCCGCGTATCTCGGTATAAAGTAATGCCGCGCGCGTTTTTGCAGGCGGCGGGCGAGCTCCTGCGCCGGGAGTTTGCGCCGCTGGATATTGACGGGGATGCGCTGGAGCTGGAAAGCGAACGCATGGCAAGGCAGGGCGCGGCGCGCGGGCATTGGCGCGGCGGGGGCGGCTTTGTGTCGGTACACCCGGCGCTGATAGGCCTGGCGGCGCTGGCGCTGCTGCTGGGCCAGGGCAGGCTCATAGCGATGACCATGGCGGTCATGGCTATACATGAGGCGGCGCATATCGCCTGTGCGCGCGCGCTGCGCGTGCCGATAGGCAGGCTGTGCATCACCCCGCTGGGGGCGGCGCTGGAGCTGGACGGGCGCCTGGTCGCGCCGCTGCGCGAGGCGCTCATAGCCGGGGCGGGGCCGCTGGCCAGCGCGCTGACGGCGGCGCTGGCGGTGCTGCTCACGGGCCGGGGCCTGGACGATGCGCTGCTCAGGGATACGGCGGGCGTGGCGCTGGCCTTCACGCTGTTCAACCTGATGCCGGCCGCGCCGCTGGACGGGGGAAGAATGCTGCACGCGCTGCTGCGCGGGCGGCTGGGCGAGCGGCGCGCCGCCGACGTGTGCGGCGTGCTGGGCCTTGTGATGGCGCTCTGGCTCATGAGCTGCGTGCTGACGAGCGCGCTCAGGGGCACGCTGCCGCTGATGCTGATGGCTTCGGCGTTCAGCGTATATGTGCTGTCGGCGCGCGAGTACCTGAGCGACGCGCAGACGGCGTGGCAGCTCACCTGGGCGCACCGCGACGAGCTGGAGCGCGGCGGCTGTCTGCCCGTGCGGGTGGTGGCCGTGGACGGCGACACACCGGCGCGCGCGCTGCTGGGCGGGCTGCGCCACGGGGCCACGACGGTGTTCAGGGTGATGGATGAGCGCATGCGCTGCCTGGGCGAGGTGAGCGAGGCGGAGCTGCTGGCGTGCTGCATGGAAGTGCCCGACGCGCCGGTGCGCGAGCTGGTCACGCGCGGCGCATAATGCATATGAATAACTGATGGGTGGATTATGCACAACTTACAGCAGATTGAGGAACGGTTTGAGGCTGTATGCCTGCATTGGAATCTGGGCCTGCGCGTGGTGGCGGCGGACGGGCGGCTCATGGGCGGCTACAATACCTGCGCGCTGTGCGAGGGCTGCGCGGCGCGCAAGTCCTGCTCCGACGCGCTGTATTCGGGCGAGATAAGCGCGCAGCTGGGCATTTCGTACATCCACCGCTGCAAGCTGGGCATGGTGCTGTTTGCCGGCACGCTGATAGAGTCGGACAACGTGGCGGCGCACATAGTGCTGGGCCCGGCGCGCATGTGGGACTGGGACGAATACGCGCGCGACGAGCTGGAGGAGAGCTGCGCGCGCTATCCGCAGCTGACGCGCGCGATGGACAGGGCGCAGCTGGAGCGGGTCTGCGCGGAGCTGCCCCAGCTGGACTGCCGCCAGGCGCGCGTGGTGTGCCAGCTGCTGTTCGACATATGCGCGGCGATATCGTGCGAGGACAACTACCTGTCGCATCAGCGGGATTCGCTCAATCAGCAGAGCGAGCTGTTCAACGCCGTGGAGAGCGACAAGCAGGACGCGGGCGCTGACCCCACCTACCCCATCAACATGGAGCAGGAGCTGCTCCGGCGCGTGCGCGTGGGCGACCGTTCGGGCGCGCGCGCGATACTCAACGAGCTGCTGGGCCACATACTCTACGGCATAGGGCGCAACGTTGAGGTACTCAAGGCGCGCTCGCTTGAGCTGGTGGTGATGATATCGCGCGCGGCGGTCGAGGGCGGCGCGGAGCTCAACCGGCTGCTGGGCATGAACTACAACTTCATAAGCGAGCTGAGCGGGCTGAAGGACTTCGACGACGTGTGCCTGTGGCTGGTCAGGGTGCTGGACCAGTTCATGGACACCGTTTACAGCACGCGCGCCACGCCCAACATGCTGCTGCTGCGCGGCGCGGTGGACTACATCAGCAAGCACTACGCCGAAAACATCGTGCTGGACGAGGTCGCCGAGAGCGTGCATATCAGCCCGTACTACTTAAGCCACCTGTTCCGCGACGAGCTGGGCATCACGTTCATCGAATACGTGACGCGCACGCGCGTGGAGCGCGCCAAGCAGCTGCTCAGCGACAGCAGCCGCACCGTGAGCGACGTGGCGCGCGAGGTGGGCTACGACGACGCGGGCTACTTTTCGCGCGTGTTCAAGAAGATGACCGGCCGCACGCCGGCGGCGTATCGGAAGGCGTAGAAGTGCCCTGCATGGAAATGAGCCGCCACTCGTATGAGGGGCGGCTCTGAGCGTTGATAAACCTCCGGTTTTTCAACGCGAAGAGCCGGTCGCCTGAAATTCTGTGGAATTTCCGGGCAGCGACCGGAACGGGAATGCATTTTTTCTCCGCAAACGTAAACGTTTGCTCCCGGAAAATGCCGGAATTGACGTACGCGCCGTCACTTCCGATTGAATAGGCTGTCCTGTGAAACTTTGTCAATGGCCTGAGCCGCCACTCGTATGAGGGGCGGCTCGCTGTCTGTCAAGGGATAACGAGAGCGCGGGAGAATCCAGCCCTCACGCGCCAATGCGCCCCGGCTGCGACTGAGCCGGGGACGGGGCGAGCTTGCGATGGAAAACCTGTGGGCCTGCGCCGCTCCATCCGCTGTGTCCATTCATCAACCCGTGACCTGCCCGTATATCAGCTCGATGGCCGCGTCAAGGCTTACGTCCTCGCGCAGGATCGTCTCGGGGATGATGGGCAGCAGGTCCTTCTCGCGCCACCAGCGCCGCATCTCGGGCTCGCCGAAATCGCTGCGGTTGGGCTTGGTGGCGTGGCGGCGCAGCGTCTCCTCGAAGGGTATGTCGTAATAATAAGCGAATATGCCGGAGCCGAACTCCCGCTGCGCGGCCTCGAACAGCTCGCGATACGGCTCAAAGGGCAGTATGCCCTCCATAATCGTGTATTGGGAGTTGCGCCGTCCAAAGCGCAGCAGCTCGGCCATCAGCGGCAGCGAGCGCCGGACGCCCTCCTCGCCCCACACATGCAGCATCTGCATGCGCACCATGTCGTGCGAGAGGAGCAGGGTGTTGGGCCCCAGCCGCTGCTGCAGCGCCCGGGCTACGGTGGTCTTGCCGCTGCCCGAATTGCCCCGGAGTATTATAAGTCTGCTCATACCGAAAGCCTCCTCAGTGAATCGTCACACCAGCCCAAAGTGCCGCGCCAGAGCCTCAAACATCTCCTCCCGCGTGTCGCGGCCGTCGTTGCGGCGCACCAGGGTGAAAAAGCCGCTGTTTGCGTACTCGTCGTAGTGTTGGCGGCTGTTGATGAGCGCCAGGCCCCGCCGGTAGTTGGCCATGACGGCGTCGGGGTCGTCACAGCTCTCTATCACGCGCAGCAGGAACTGCTTTTCCGGGTCGTCGCGGTCGAAGAAGCGCTCCACGCTCATGGACTGCGGCGAGAGCATGACAGCGACGTGCCCGTAGTCGGATATCTCCCGGAGCGTGTCCAGGGGGATGTTGGTGTCCACCATCACGCGGCTGTCCCGGGCCAGCGCTATCAGCTCGGCCACCTCGAACCCGGCGGCTTCCCGCCCCACGCTGTACATCCAGCGCTCGTATTCCTCGGGCGCGCGGGTGACGAACTCCCGCCAGTCGGTCAGGCCGCGCGTGTAGCACATGTCCGGCTGGGCCTCGGGCGTGGCGACCGTATCCGCCACGGCGCAGTGATAGTTCTCGCCGCAGGCGACAAGGCCGTACCTTTCAGCCAGCATCCTTACCATAGTGGACTTGCCGGCGTAGGCCGTGCCGGTGATGAAGTAGACGTTTCGCAGGTAGTGGCGGAGTATGTTGGCGGCTATTTCCATATTGCATACCTCGCGGCGCGCGGAGCGCCGGGTCTGCGCCGGGGGAGGGCAGGCCCCCGCGCGGCGCATAAGGAAACGCCCGAAGCGTGCAAGGACGTTTCGGGCGCATGTGACATATTCAGCTGAGCCGTGCAGCATGGCACGCTTCCGGGGCAAAGGCGCTGTCCCGGTCAGGCGCAATTACAGCTGCTTGATGAGCTCCTTGGCCAGGTCGGCAGCCGAAGCGGCGTCGGAGGAGTAGCCGTCAGCACCGATCTCGTCGGCGTACAGCTGGGTCACGGGCGCGCCGCCGATCATGACCTTGACCTTGTCGCGCAGGCCGGCCGCGGTAACGGCGTCGATGGTGTCCTTCATCACGGGCATGGTGGTGGTCAGCAGCGCGGACATCGCAATTATCTGCGCGCCCTGCTCCTGGATGGCAGCCACGTACTTCTCGGGGCCAACGTCGGTGCCCAGGTCGATAACCTGGAAGCCGGCGCCCTCGAGCATCATCGCGACCAGGTTCTTGCCTATGTCGTGCAGGTCGCCCTTGACGGTGCCGATGGCGACCTTGCCCAGCAGCTCAACGTGCTCCTCTATCATCAGGGGCTTGATTATGTCCATACCGGCCTTCATGGCGCGGGCGGCGATCAGCACCTCGGGCACGTACACTTCGTTGTTCTTGAACAGGATACCTATCTCGCCCATACCGACGACCAGAGCGTTGTTCAGTATGTCAACGGGAGCCACGCCCTCTTCGATAGCGGCGGTGACCATCTTCTTGACCTTGGGAGCGGAGCCCATCTTCAGGGCGTCGGCAATAGCGCGGAAATCAGCCATGATAAATTCCTCCTGTAAGTAGCATTACCCATTTGTCGATAACAGTATAGCATGGCTTGGGGCGCCTTTGAATGGATAAAGTTGTGGTATAATCGGAATTTCTTGCGTTCATAAATGTGCATATGAAAACGGAACCGGCATACTGACCGGTCCCGTCTGCGCGCGGGCTCATGCCCACACGGTCTGCACCTTTATGTCCGGCAGGCGCAGCTGAAGCTCGGCGGCCAGGTCCCGCTCGTGGGGCTTGCCCGCGCGGCCCATCAGCAGCGTGTCCACATGGGCCTTCTGCACAAAGCCTATTATCGCTTCTACGATGTTGTCGGCGCGCAGCATCATCATGCTTGCGCCGTACTCGTGGCTTATGCGGAACAGGTATTCCAGCGCGTCGGCCTCGCTCTGGTCGCCCAGCAGCTGAGCGCCCTTGCGGGCCACGTGCAGCACCGAGAGCTCGTCGCCCTCCCCGCACAGCTTGGCGCCCTCCAGTATCAGGCTCTCACACGTCTTTTGTCCGGTGACACATACGGCTATATGCATTGCGCTCACACACGCTCCCAGTCTATCACGAAGCCGCCGTGCGATATAACGCGCAGCATCTCGCCCGGCTGTATGGAGGGCAGAGGCTTGGAGGCGTCCCAGTAGAACAGACGCATGTCCTCGCCCTTCTCCTTGGGGCCCTCGCTCATCTCGAATACATGCGCCTCCACGCCGTCGTGCGTGGACAGGTCGGGCGATATGCCCACGAATTCGGCCACCATCTCGTGCGTCATGCCGTTGTTCATGCTGCGCAGCAGGCGGCGGTAGTGCAATAGCGGCGTGAGCTTCAGGCTCCATATGAATATGATGGCTCCGCCGCACAGGCAGGACGCTACGTCGGTAGCCCACTGCAGGCGGTATATCAGCGTGGGAACTATCGCCGCTATGCCGACGCAGAGTATCGCCGCCAAAGCGAGCATGACCTTGCGTATGCGCGCGTCGTTTACCACGCTGTCTTCCTTTGAGTACATCTGCTATCCCTCCATAAGCGCGGCCTATGGCCGCCGTTGGTTACACTATACAACGCTTTGCGCCTGTTTGTAAAGCCCATATGCGATTTGTTCATGTTTTTATTTCATTCTCTTCAAAGTTGCGGGAGACGAAGGCGCCTGCGGGGCCGCGTCGCCGGGCTTCTGTCCGCCGCGGGCGGCGCGCGGCTTTTCGGGCGCGTCGCCGGTCACGCAGGGGCGGCCGTCGAGCAGGCGCACGAGCTTTGGGCCCAGCGCGACCTCCTCGCCCTTTAGCAGCTTGCGCGCCGCGGTGGCGGTGATGGCGGGCAGCCCCGCGCGCTCCAGCGCATCCTTCCATATTGTGAACTTGCAGCCCTCGCGCCAGTGCTCGCAGCCGAAGGCCCGCGCGCTTTCCAGTATGCGGCCGCCGCAGCGGGGGCACTTTGCGCCGGTGAGGTAGTGCTGCTGTGTCCGGCGGGGCGAGACGTCCTGCTTTTCGAACGCGACGTCCTCGCTGCTGGCGCGGGCGCTGTCCACTATGAAGGCGGCAAAGCGCCGTATCGAATCCAGAAACGCCTCCGGAGTCACCTGGCCCTCGCCGCGCGCTATGCGGCCCAGGGCGCGCTCCCAGCGGCCGGTGGTCTCGGCCGAGCGCAGCTGCTCGGGCAGTATGCGCATCAGGCTGAAGGCCTTGGGCGTGGCGCGCAGCGCCTTGCCCGCGCGCTGGCAGTAGCCCACCTCTATCAGCCGCTCGATGGTGGCGGCGCGCGTGGCGGGCGTGCCCAGGCCCGAGTCCTTCATGGCCTGCTTCAGCTCCTCGTCGTCTATGGTGCGGCCGGCGTTTTCCATGGCCTGCAGGAGCGTCGCGTCGGTGTAGGGCTTGGGCGGCTGGGTCTTTTTGGCCTGAGCCTGCGCGTCGCCGGTCAGGCGCGGGTCGCCCTCGCGCAGCTCGGGCAGCGATTCCTCGCGCTCGTCCTCGTCTATGCCGCGATATACGGCCTTCCAGCCCCAGTCGACGGGCGTTATGCCGCGGCTGAGGAAGTGGTGGCCCTCGACCCGGGTGACTATCTCCGAGCGTATGAAGCAGTAGGGCGGGTACAGCGCCGCCAGCAGCCGACGCGCCACCAGGTCGTATATGCGCCGCTCCGTGTCGGTGAGCGCGCCGAGGTCTGCGGCCTTGCGCGTGGGGATTATCGCGTGGTGGTCGGATACGCGCGAATCGTCGAACACGCGCCGGTTTGCGCCTATGCCGCTCATGTCACCCAGGGGCGCGGCCAGCTCGCGGTAGGGCGAGGGCAGCGCGCCTATCACCCGGGGCACCTGCGCGGCCATGTCGTGCGTGAGGCAGCGGCTGTCGGTGCGGGGATAGGTCAGGAGCTTATGCCGCTCGTACAGCGCCTGCGCCACGTCCAGCGTCTGCTTGGCCGAGAGCCCCAGCAGGCGGTTGGCGTCGCGCTGCAGGCTCGTCAGGTCGTAGAGCAGCGGCGGGGGAGTCTGCTGCTCCTTCCGGGATACGCCTGCGACCCGGGCGGGCTTGCCGCGCACGCAGTCGGCTATGGCGCGCGCGGCGGCCTCGTCGGCAATGCGCGTGGGGTTCTCGGGCGCATCGCCCGTCCATACGCCGGTGTACTCGCCCGGCAGCGGCTCCAGCGCGCGCTTGCCGGTGCGCAGCGGCGAGCCCTCCGGCGGGCCGAACAGCGCGCGCACCTCGTAGTAGTCCTCGGGCACGAACGCGGCTATCTCGCCGTCGCGCGCGCATATCAGCGCCAGCGTGGGCGTCTGCACCCGGCCCACCGAGAGCCACGCGCCGTACCGGACCGAATACGCGCGGGAGGCGTTCATGCCCACCAGCCAGTCGGCCTCGGAGCGGCAGCGGGCGCTCTGGTACAGGTTGTCGTACTCGGAGCCGGGGCGCAGGCGCGCAAAGCCCTCGCGTATGGCCTCGTCGGTCATCGAGGATATCCACAGCCGGTCGAAGGGCTTTTTGCATTCGGCCTGCTGGTATATGTAGCGGAATATCAGCTCGCCCTCACGCCCGGAGTCGGTGGCGCAGACCACGCGCCCTATGTCGCGGCGGTGCATGAGCTTCTTTATTATGCCAAACTGCTTTTTGGTCTTTTCCAGCACGTGCAGCGGAATGGTCTCAGGCAGTATGGGCAGCGTGTCCATGCGCCAGGCCTTGTAGCGGGGGTCTATGGCGTCGGGCTCGCACAGCGCTACCAGATGCCCCAGCGCCCAGGTGACGACCCACTCGTCGGACTCCATGCAGCCCTCCTGGGCGGCACTGCCGCGCACGCCCAGCACGCGCGCTATGTCGCGCGCCACCGAGGGCTTTTCGGCCAGAACCAGCGTCTTGCTCAAGCGATATATCGTCCCTTCATGATTTGTGCGGCCCGGGCCGCAACAGTATTATAGCGCCTTGCGCCCCCTGCGGCAAGCGCGTATGTGTTACGCAATGCGCATGCCCCGGCGGCGCGGCCGGGGGCGGCACAAGGTGCGGGCATGGCAAAGCGCCCGGCGCGCTGCGCGCCGGACGCTTGCGGCAGGCGGGCACAGGGCGGCCCGCCAGGCGGATTATGCACGGTGGACTAAGATGCGGTCGGGCCCGAACGGCACATTGAACCAGCCGTCGGGTGCCCGAATGCGATACAGACTTCAGCTTGATACCATACCACCAAACGTCCGTTTATTACTCACCGGGGTTTGACGCCAACAATGCTTCCAGCTCAGCTATGCGTTTCTGCAGCGCTTCTATTTCGATGCGCTGGCGTTCGCTTTCGCGGGAGAGCCGCTCGATCACCTCAAATGCATTCGGCGCTTTTTCCATCTTGCCACCCCCTCCTGTAATAATTGCCGTTTGGCTCATCGTCTCACAATGCCGCCCAGCGCCCCAAACGCATAGGCGGCAACTACCCGGACGGGCGGGGGAACCATCCTGCTTACCCCGCTTGCACCGCGACTATACCACCCGCAGGCGCGAAAGGCAACACAAAATGGTCGCAACGAGAAAGCGCACAGGCCCGCCGCGCGGCGCTCTCACCGGCATGTCCCGCCGCTCGCGGCATTGGCATTCTTGCCAAACAGTCCGGCGAGCAACAAAAAGGCGTTCAGCGCGACACCACCACGCTGAACGCCGAACCGCAGGCGGGCTCCTGACAGCCCGCTTGCACCGCGATTATACCACCCGCAGGCGCGAAAGGCAACACATATGGGCGCAAAGCGAAAGCGCATAAGCCCGCCGCGCGGCGCACGGCGCTCTCCCCGGCATGTCCCGCCGCCCGCGGCATTGCCTGCTCGCCCAACAGTCCGGCGAGTAACAAAAAGGCGCTCAGCGCGACACCGCCACGCTGAACGCCGAACCGCAGGCGGGCTCCTGACAGCCCGCTTGCACCTCGATTATACCCCTCGCAGGCGCGAAAGGCAACGCAAAATGGTCGCAACGCGAAAGCGCACAAGCCCGCCGCGCGGCGCTCTCACCGGCATGTCCCGCCGCTCGCGGCATTGGCATTCTT
>JBJEUC010000179.1:0-1221 GCA_051883635.1 Candidatus Fimadaptatus sp. | reverse complement strand
ACCACGCTGAACGCCGAACCGCAGGCGGGCTCCTGACAGCCCGCTTGCACCGCGACTATACCACCCGCAGGCGCGAAAGGCAACACAAATGGGCGCAACGCGAAAGCGTACAGGTCCGCCGCGCGGCGCTCTCACCGGCATGTCCCGCCGCTCGCGGCATTGGCATTCTTGCCAAACAGTCCGGCGAGCAACAAAAAGGCGCTCAGCGCGACACAACCACGCTGAACGCCGAACCGCAGGCGCGCTCCTGACAGCCCGCTTGCACCTCGATTATACCACCCGCAGGCGCGAAAGGCAACACATGGGCGGCACAACGCTGCGCGCGCCGCCGCGCGGAGGGCGCGGCTATCGCGCCGCGCCCGTACATCGTCCCGTCGGGGCGTTGCCGCCCGCCGCGCCCCTCAGGGCACGATCTCGATTATGTCGTGTATGCCGACCTGCGCAAGATCTACCTTCAGCACGCCGTCCTGCCAGTCCCACTCGACCGGCTGCATGCCGGGGGCCAGCCGCACCGAGCGCGGCGCGCGCTCGAGCGCCAGCTCCACGCTCACCGGGCCTGCCGGCGGCACGTCCTCCACGAAGGCGCGCTGCGGGGCGAGCGGCGTCGCGCTGCCCATGTTGACCAGGTTGACCAGCAGCGCCCCGTCCTTGCTCCGCAGGGCGGCGTAGACGCTGGCGGGCGCGCTGATGCGCATCAGCCGGCCGTCGCGTGCCCTGTCCAGTATCTCGCCCAGCAGGGCGCGGGTGGCCGGGTAGTGCGAGCGGCTGTAGGAGGTGAATATGTCGGCGTAGATGCCGATTATGCGGCCCTTGCCCAGCGTGCGCACGGTGGCGAGCGCGTAGTCGCTCCTGCGCGCGTAGCCGTCGCGGTCGCGGCAGTACTGGCGCAGCACTATCGGCTCGGCGGAATCGGCGCGCGCGGCGCACCAGTCGCCTATCAGCGTGGTAGTGCGCTTGCCCACGGGCGCGTATATGCAGTCCTCGTCCGGCTTGGGCAGGAACTCGACGCCCAGCGCGTCGCCAAAGCGCGGCGTGACCTCAGCGCCCGAGACTATCAGGTTGCCGCCCGCGCGCACGTAGTCGATGAGCGCCTGCACCGTTTCGTCGCTGAGGTGCGTCTGCTCGGCCACGACCACGAGCGGGTATTCGCCCATGTGGCGGAGCGTGTCGGGCGTGTTCATTATGTCGACGCTCAGGTGGTTGTCCATCAGCGCGTGAACC
>JBJEUC010000178.1:0-3887 GCA_051883635.1 Candidatus Fimadaptatus sp. | reverse complement strand
CGCCTGAAGTACCCGCCGGTTTCCGCTGAAGGACTTCACTTTTCGGAAACGATGGGCGCTCTGAAGGAGGTCGGCCCTGCGGGGGCTCCAGGGGAGGGCTCGACAGAACGCGGCGCGCCTGAACGCAGGGTTCGGGCGCGCCGTTATGCTATTGGGATGCGTTGCCGGGCGAAGCGCCACGCGGTACCGGCGCAGCGGGGCGCACTCCCCTCGCCCGCCCTCAGCAATGGGCCTTTTCGACGTACTCGCGCAGCAGGCGCAGGTATATGCGGTAGTTGGCGAGCGTGACGCCCGGCGGGGTCTGATGGTCCACCGAGGGCAGGAAGCCGCCCTGGCGCATCACGGGCGAGAGCCGCTCGAACTCCGCGCGCATGGCCGCCTCGCCGCGCGGCATGGTCATCTTGTCAAAGTGGCCGATGAACAGCGTGCGCGGATGCTCCCGGCGCAGCGCCTTGAGGTCGACGCCCGCCTGGCGCTCGAGCGGCAGTATGCCCTCTATGCCCGCGCGCTCGAACCAGGGCAGCGCGCGCGATATGTCGCCGTCCGAATCGATGAACACGCGGATGCCGCGCCGCTTGAGCTCGGGCACGATGATGTCGTAATACGGCAGCAGGAACTCGTCGAACATCTCCTCGGAGAGCATGGGGCCGTTGTTGTAGCTCATGTCCTCGGCGATGGTCATGAAGTCGGGCGTGAGCACGCGGCACACGCTGTCTATCACGCGCAGGTCGTATTCGGCGATATCGCGGTTTATGCGGTGCATGAGATGGGGCTTGTCGTAAAACGCATACAGGTGCGGCTCTATGCCCATCAGCTCGCGCGGGCCCCAGAAGAAGCCGTCCAGCGTGAGCCAGGTTATCGCCTCGCCGCTGTCGTAGCGCGGCTTGAAGCGCCGAAACGCGCTCACATCCACCTCGGCCGGGTACAGCGTGGGCAGTATGCGCTCGTAGTCCTCCTCGGAGGTTATCACCGGCGCGCCATGGCTCGCGGGCCGGGGCGTTGCGGCGGTCGTTATGCCCAGCCAGCACTGCTGATGCAGGTCGAGCCCGAACTGCTTCTGGAGCGACTCGTTTGCGCTCAGGCCCTCGTACTGCTTCGGCTCCAGGCCCTGCTCCTGCCATGCCGCTATCGTCTTGTCCCACCAGGTAGCCCATTCGATAGCCGGCAGCCTGTCCACCGGCTCAAAGTTCATCACCCTTCTGAAGCGCTCTCGGTTGTTCATGCGTAGCCTCTTTCACCGCACGAGGCGGTATTGCTTTTCAGGTCTGCGTAGCCAGCCACTGGCGGCGTATCTCTGCGTACACCTCGGGGGACTGCTCTATGTTCCCGCCCGGCAGGCAGGGCAGCAGCTGGTCGCCCGCCACCTTCGGGTCCGTGCAGGCGTTGTCGTTGCGCCACGCGTCGCGCTGGGCCGGGTCGCGCAGGTCGGGCACGGCCACGGGCACGCCGCCGTTCAGTATCGAGCGATAGGCCAGTATGCCGCATATGCCCATGTCCACGGCACGGTACACGTCTATCGCATAGTGCAGTCCGTCTGGGCGGCCCAGTATGCGCTCGATGAAGAAGTGCGTGGTGTAGAAGTCGCTGCCGCCGTGGGTGGAGAAGTTCGACGCCAGCTCGCTGGCTATCTGCTTTTTGGGCACATAGTGCTCCGTCGTGCCCCGGCACAGCTCCTCGCCCTCGCGGTACACCTGCAGCTCGTCCTGCTGCCCCTCCGGCGCGTAGGAGGGCAGGAAGCGCTGCGACTCCATTGAGCCCTTCATGCCGTACACCTCGTAGTTGATGGAGCCCGGCTCGCGCTTGAGGTGGCCGTGCACGCTCTTTATCACGGCGCCGTTGTCGAGCGTTATCATCTCTATGCCGGCACAGTGGCCCGCCAGCCAGCCCTGCGGGGGCATCTGGGCATTCTGGTTGGTCATGAAGCCCGTAACGGAGACGGGCCTGCGGCCGGTCATGGCCAGCAGCGGGCCTATTGAATGTGTACAGTAGAACGTCGGGAACATGTGGTTGCGCCAATGGTCGGGCTCGCCGTAGGTGATGCTGGGCCATATGCTTGAGCAGTCGTGTATGTACTCGCCCTCGCCGTACATTATCTCGCCTATGTCGCCGCGCTCGTAGCGCCGCCACATCTCAAACGTCTGGTCCATATAGCAGTAGTTCTCGGCGTAGGTGTACACCTTGCCGCTCTGCTCCACCGCCTCGATGAGCTCCACCGCCTCCGCCATTGTCTGACAGGGCAGCACCTCGCTCATTACATGGCGGCCCGAGCGGAGCAGCCGTATCGCGTAGGGCGCGTGCTCGTTGGCATAGTTGGCCAGCACCACCGCGTCCATATCGTGCCGGAAGAAGTCCTCGAAGCTGCTGTAGAGCGAAAGCCCCTCCAGCCCGGCCTTTTTGGCCTCCTCGGCGGCGCGCCTGAGCGCAGGTTCGTACTTGTCGCATATCGCCGTGAGCACTGCGTCCGGATGATCGAGCAGCACCCGTATCATGGTCATGCCTCTGTATGCGCCGAACACGCCTATGCGAAGTTTTCCGTTCATCCGCATGAGCCTCCTTTATGCACTGCGCCGGTCGCATGGGACCGTGCGCGCTCCCGCCGTCCGGCCGCGCCGGGCGGTCACAGCTCCACCTCAATGCCCGCGGGCAGCTCCGCGCTGCGCCCCTGCCATACGAGCGTGCCGCCCGCGCGGCTGGCCCGGGCGCGCACATGGCCGTCCCTGAGCGCTATCTCGACGCAGCCGTCCGGCAGCGGCAGCGTGGCCTCAAAGTCCGCAATGCCCGCCGGGTCGGGCGCGACCCGGAACGTGGCGTAGCCGGGCGCGGTCGGTTCAAGGCCCAGCACGTAGCGGCCTATCAGGTATATCGGGCCCGCGCCCCAGGCATGGCACAGGCTCTTGCCGTACTTCATGCCGTACATGGCGTAGTGCCGCGGGAAGTCCTGCCGGGGGTCGAACTCCTCCCAGATGGTGGTCGCGCCCAAGTCTATCATGCCGCCCCAGTAGGCGCGCACCTGGTCGAGCGCGCGGCGCGTATGGCCCAGCCTGCACTCGGCCCACAGCTCGAAGAACTTGAAGTACGGCGTGGTGATGGGCGGAACGGCGTCGTTCTCCAGCACGTTTTTGACTATCGACTCCACCTGCCCGGCGCTGGCTATGTCAAAGAGTATCGCAAATATGTTGGCGTGGCGCGTGACGTTGCGGCGGCCCGACTCGTAGCTGTCAATGTAGCAGCCCTTTTCGGCGTCGAAGAAGAAGTCGTCCAGCTTTGCTCGCACCGCTGCCGCCTCGCGCTCGTATGCGGAGGCGTCCTCGCCCAGGAGCCGGGCGCAGCGCGCGGCGGCCTTGAGCGCCGTTATGAACAGCATCTGCTCCGCGCTGAGCGCGCCGGTCTTGTCGATATCGGCCCAGTCCACGAACACCCAGTCCCGGGGCCTGCCGACGAGGAAGCCCTCGGAGTTCACGCTGGCGCGGCAGTAGTCCATCATGCTCCTGACGCGCGGCCATACGGCGCGCACGAAGTCGATATCGCCGAAGGTATCGTAGTAGTCGCTCACGCTCATGACCCAGTAGAGCGAGTAGTCCAGGATGGTGTTTATGTGCTGCTCGATGGGGTCCTTGCCGCGCAGCGCCCATATCGTGCGCTGGCATATCTCCGGGTCCATGAACAGGCAGCGGCTCACGTAGTAGCTCTGGTACGCATCGCCCGACCATATCCAGCGGTCGCGCTTTATGCCGTCCAGGAAGAACTCGCGGCTGTTGAGGTGGAAGGTGTACGCCGCCGTCTGCCATATGCGGCTGAGCTGCTCGTCGCTGCTGGCAAAGCGGCCTTTCTCCTCGATGGGCAGATACTCGTATTCGGCGCTGACCTCCGCGCTCGCCGCGCCCGGT
>JBJEUC010000177.1:0-3897 GCA_051883635.1 Candidatus Fimadaptatus sp. | reverse complement strand
GTACTCCAGGTACAGCTCGCCCGACCACTTGGGCAGGCGCTTGTCGCCGGTCACGCGCGCGTCCAGCTCCTCGTAGAACCTGCGCGCGGTGCTCGGGCGGGTCTTGGGCATGCCGGGCATCTGATGGGCCATGCGGCGCTGATACTCCAGCATCTTGTCCGTGGGGCCGCCGCCGCCGTCGCCGAAGCCGTAGCTCACCAGGAACTGGTTGTCCAGCCCCTTCTGCTGGAATCGGTTCCAGCCGCCCGCTATCTGCATGGGCGTGATGTCGCCGTTGTAGGTGGTAAAGTGCGTGAGCGCGTGATGCTCGTCGCCCACCAGGTCGCGCGTGGGTATGAAATGCGTGAGCACCTCGGAGCCGTCCAGGCCCTTCCACATGAAGGTATCGTAGGGGGTCTTGTTGTATTCGGACCAGCTGAGCTTGGTGGTCATGAAGTAGTCTATGCCCGACTTCTTCAGTATCTGCGGCAGCGCGGCCGAATAGCCGAACACGTCCGGCAGCCACAGTATGCGGTTGTCAACGCCGAACTCCTTGCGGAAGAACTCCTGCCCGTGCAGCAGCTGGCGCACCAGCGCCTCGCCGCCCGCCAGGTTGCAGTCGGCCTCCAGCCACATGCCGCCCTCGCACTCCCAGCGGCCTTCCTTAATGCGCTGCTTTATCTCCTCGTACAGCGCGGGCGCGTCCTCCTTGACGAACTTGTACAGCACGGGCTGGCTGGACATGAACACGTACTCGGGGAAGCGCTTCATCAGCTCGTTTACCGTGGAGAAGGAGCGCACGGCCTTGTGGCGGGTCTGCTCCAGGTCCCACAGCCAGGCCACGTCTATGTGGGTGTGGCCCACGCAGTTGGCTATCACCTCGGGCTCCTTGTCGCAGAGCTTTTCGTAGTATTCGCGCTTCATGTAGTCGCGCGCGGCCTCGACCGACGCGTAGAACGCCTCGGAGTACGGATCCCTCAGGTCAAGGCAGTTGAGCGCGTCGCTCATGGCCTTGAGCGCGGTGAGGCGCGGGCGCGATTCGCGCGGCAGCAGCGCGGCGGCCTCCAGCGGCACGCGCACGTCGTAGTACAGCTGCACCACGTTCTCGGCCACCTCGACGGTGCGCACCCTAAGGCGCGCATGGCGGCCGGCCTCGGTCTGGCAGTAGCCCTTCATGTACACGTCGAAGCTGCGGCCCGCGGGCACGCCCTTGCCCAGCAGTATCGTGGTGTGATTGGTGTCCACGGCCTGGCGCAGCTCGCCGTCGACCGATACCGCGAACTGGGGATTGGTCGCGTCCCAGCCGCCCTCGCAGCCGGTGGTCACCTCGAGGAAGAGCTGGTCGCCCGCATAGCCCTCGGGCGCGGTCGCAGTAAAGCGGAAGTCCCACCAGCGGTCCTCGCCGCCCCATTCGCCGCCGTTTTCAAACGGCTGCCAGGCCTCCAGGCTGTCGTCGTGCAGCGAGCGGGCGCGGCGGGCTATTTCTATGCCCCCGACCTCGCAGGAGCGCACCAGCGCCAGCCCCTTGAGCTCGTTTAGCAGGCGCTCAACGCGCTTGTCGAGCAGTTCCATTTCCATCATGCGGAGATACCTCCCAATGTCGTCGTGTGCTGCGCGTATCCCTTTGCGCAGATATACATTGTAATCATAGTACAATTCGCCCGGGAAATCAAGCGCCTGCGCGCAGGCTGCCAAAAAGCTGTAAGAATCGGGCAAATGCTGAACATCGCCCGGCGCCGGCGCGGATAAAAAACATCCCGGCACGACCATAACATCATGCCGGGATGTGAATCGATGCTTCGCACGCAGTCTCCCCCAATACAGGCGCGGGCGCAGCCGGTTTGATTTGTCAGTTTTGCAAATTTGAAAGTATGCGGGTTATGCTCTCCAGCGAGCGGGCCAGCTCATTGAAGTCCTCCTCAGATATGCTCTCGCTCCATTCGCGCACCTGCGCGCCAATGGACTTCTGTATGGCCACCAGCTTTTCGCGGCCGGCGGGCTGTATCACCACGTTGACCACGCGGCGGTCGCCGGTATCGCGCACGCGATCCACCAGGTCGGCCGCTATCAGCCGGTCGACCAGGGGCGTTATGTTCGGCTTGGCTATGCCAAGGCGGCGCGATATCTCCGATACTGACATGCTGTTGGTCTCGCTCAGCATGGTGAGCACCTGCGCGTGACTGAGCGGTATGCCATGCTCTGCCTGTACCACGTCCAGTCGCAACAGGCGCTTGCGCAGCAGCGGCAAAACATGAAATATGTTCGACGCTATCTGCTCTACCGTGCGATCGTCGGGCTTTGCAGTATTGTTCATATCCATTCCTCCTGCACTCAATTTGCCAGATAAATCATATAAAAGCAATTCACTTCCATTTCATATTCTATACTATAAAAGCTCTGTTTTCAAGTATTGTATGCCAGCCTTCCATTAAAAGCCGGATAAGTCAACGTTTATTCCAGGTTATTTCGCTTCAACTTGTGTAAGAATTATCCTCATATTAATCCCGAGTGGACAGTTTTGTCCCCATTGCGGCATTTTAAACAGTGCACTATGTCTACCTCAATACACAAAACATTAAAGCGTATCCATACCGCAAGCACACTTCCCGCGCTGCATAAAGCCGCCCTTATGCACCCCTGCGCCACGCTTTGGCGCGCTCATTTTTTCCAGTTTTTCACGACGGAATCCCGCTTTTGTCGTACCAAAATGGGGTGACTTCACTCTCCGCGTGATGTATAATATGTTTTATGGGCATACTGTGTCTACAAGCAATGGAGGCGATAGCATGTGTACCGCGGCAACCTACATGACGCGAGATTTCTACTTTGGACGCACGCTGGACTATGAGTTTTCCTACGGCGACGAGGTGACAGTCACCCCGCGCAACTTCCCGCTGCACTTCAGCCGCATGGGCGAGCTGAAACGGCATCTTGCCATAATCGGCATGGCGCACGTGGCGGGCGGCTTCCCGCTCTACTACGACGCGGTAAACGAAAAGGGCCTGGGCATGGCCGGGCTCAACTTCGTGGGCAACGCGGTCTACAACGACTGCGCGCCCGGCCGCGACAACGTGGCGCAGTACGAGTTCATACTGTGGGTGCTGAGCCAGTGCGAGGACCTCGCCCAGGCGCGCGAGCTGCTCGGCCGCATCAACCTAACCAACATACAGTTCAGCGAGCAGCTGCCCGTGGCGCAGCTGCACTGGCTGATAGCCGACCGCACCGGCGCCATCACGGTCGAATCCACCCGCGACGGCCTGCACATATACGACAACCCCGTGGGCGTGCTGACCAACAACCCGCCCTTTGACGAGCAGATGTTCAACCTGAACAACTACATGCGCCTCTCGCCGCGCACGCCCGCCAACACCTTCGCGCCGGGCCTTGAGCTGAACGCATACAGCCGGGGCATGGGCGCGCTGGGCCTGCCGGGCGACCTGTCCTCGCAGTCGCGCTTCGTGCGCGTGGCATTCGTGCGCATGAACTCGCGCTCGGGCGATTCGGAATCCGAGAGCGTGAGCCAGTTCTTCCACATACTGGGCGCGGTCGACCAGCAGCGCGGCTGCTGCGACGTGGGCGATGGCAAGTACGAGATAACGCTCTACACCTCCTGCTGCAACGCCGACAGGGGCATATACTACTACACCACCTACGATAACCACCAGATATCCGCCGTCGACATGCACCGCGAAGACCTGGACGGCGCAGCGCTGTGCCGCTACCCGCTGATTCAGGGCGAACAGATACGCATGCAGAACTGACGCGGCGCAAGAACGCAACGCAGCATCCGCCACCCCATGCCCCTGCGGCAGAACGCACAGCACCACACCCCACCCATTGCACCAACGGCAGAGCGCCGCGTAAGAACGCGGCGCCCCGCCGCCTCCATCCCCATAGCGGAGCGGCGGCGTTTCAAGG
>JBJEUC010000176.1:0-3921 GCA_051883635.1 Candidatus Fimadaptatus sp. | reverse complement strand
CGCTAGCTCAGTTGGTAGAGCACCTGACTCTTAATCAGGGTGTCCAGGGTTCGAGTCCCTGGCGGTCCACGGAGTCACTCCGAATCGAGTAATTCGATTCGGAGTGTTTTTTATGCAATCGGAAACTCTGCTTCGAGCAGTGGCTCAATAATGCTCAGGGCTATAAGCTTATTCGTCTCTCCCTGTGCCGGAATAGAGCAAGGTCTGCCGACCGGAAATAGTAAATGAGAGAATGCGAATCGAAAAGAAAACTTTAGTACATTGCCATTATAGGGCGGAGTCATATCACCGGCTAAGCCTGTGGCCATATTTCGGAAAGCAATGCGCGCGATAGGGGAGCGCGACGTGCTCCAGCCGTTGTCCGCGCAATCATAAATCCCATGCGGCATCACACCGCAAAACAAAGGCCCCGGCATCGTCTGCCGGGGCCCAACTGATCATACACGTCATTTCGCTGCGGGCTTCGCGTTGGCGTTCGCGCCCCACACGCCCGTGAGTATGAGCACGGCGGCCAGCAGCGTCACGGGCGTAAAGGTGTCGTGCATCACGATGACGCCCGCCAGTATGGACACCACCGTGGACACGTTGCCGAATATCGTCGAGCGCGCCACGGGCAGCTTGGCCAGCGAGTAGTTGGCCAGCAGGTATGCGCCCACCGAGGCCACCGCGCCCAGGTACAGCACGGCGGCGATGAATTCGCCGTGGCCGAGGGCGTCCGTCAGCATCGGCACGGTCGCGCCGCGGTATTGGGCAAACGCCATCCCCGCGAAGAACACAAAGCCCACCGAGAACATTATGTACGTCAGCTCAAACGGCGTGAAGCGCTTGGACAGATGCCGCACGAACAGCGAGTAGACCGAGCCCGAGAAGTACGCGCCTATCAGGCAGAGGCACCCCAGCAGCGTGTTGCTGCCGTCGCCCGATTTCAGCGAGACCATCAGCACGCCCGCGATGGATATGCCGATGAATATCCACTGCCGGGGCGTGGGGCGCTCCTTGAGTATCACAGCGCCCAGTATGGCGGTAAACACCGGGCTGATGGAGGAAACTATGCCGGTAAACGAGGTGGTGGTGTACTTGAGACCGTAGTTCTCCAGTATGAAGTACAGCACCGGCTGCAGTATGCCCACGAGTATGGGCCCGGTCAGGTTGCGCCCGCGCAGGTTCAGCTTCATCGCGCCGGTGAGCACCAGTATGTTCAGCACGATGAACGTGACCGTGAACCTGGCGCAGAGCAGTATCATGGGCTCGGTGATATTCAGCGCCATTTTGGAAAAGAGATAGCTCAGGCCAAAGATTGTGTAGGCCAGCCCGGCGGCCAGCATGCCCTTCTGTTCGCTGTTCATGACAAACCTCTTCTGTATGCAAAATTCATACGCGATTATATCATCCCGCCCGGCGAAAAACCAGCATTTTGTGTTAAAAATCGTGCAGCCGCGCGCAAGGCCCGGCGCCCCGGCGCAGAACCGCCGCATGCGCAGGCCGTGCGGCGCAGCGGGGGAGCGGCCCGCCTGGCCATGCGCACATGAGCGCGCGCAAAGGCACATGCGGTGCGCCGCGAACGCGCCAAAGGCCTCCCGGCTCAGCGGAGCGCGGCTGAGCTGCTCATTCCGCAATGCCATCCCGTCCGCGCAGTACATGGCTTCCGTGTTCAGTTACGCGGACAGCGTTCCGCCGATTCTGTGCCGACGTTCTGCTACTCTGCGAATAGCCTGCACCAAGCCCGCTGATTTCGCATAGCTAGCCACGCCCACGCGGTACATATCCTGCACGGCAGTCACGCTGCGCATGGCGTCCGCGCCCGTTTTCGCAACGACATTCATCCAATTTGCACTGACGCGCAAGTCACGCAGTGAATGGCCCGCACTGCACCAGCTGATTTGGCACCGCCCGCTACGCCCACGCCGCGCATGGCTACCGTGTTCAGACACGCGGACAACGTCTCTACAATATTGCGCCGACGCGCACATCACTCTGCGAATGGCCCGCACCAAGCCCGCAAATGTCGCGTCGCCTGCCACGCCCTTGCGGTACATAGCCTGCCCGGCAGTCTTGCCGCAAAGTGCTTCCAATCTCGTTTGCGCAACGGCATTCCTCCGATTTACGCCGACGCTCACGTCACTCTGCAATCAGCCCGCACTGCACCAGCTGATTTCGCGTCACCCCCGCCCTCCGCTCATCTCATACCCCGCACCACCTGCTCCTGCTCCATCCCCGCGCCCCCCTGCGCGGCATTCACCGACTGACGCTTGCTCCCGAGGGCGCGGGATGGTACAATATATGCGGAGGCGATGGTATGCGCATCACACATTCCCGGGCCGAGCAGACGCGCGCGCTGCTAATGGCGCGCCTGCGCGACATGAGCGCGCAGGGCCTTGAGCGGCTCATAGTGCTCGTGCCGGAGCAGATAACGCTCATGACCGAGCTGGATATAGTGGACTCACTGGAGCTGCGCGGGTCGTTCGCCATACAGGTGATGAGCCCGGCGCGCATATACAGCCGCGTGTTCGAGGCGGCCGGCGAGCCCGAGGGCGTGCCGATAGACGAGCGCGGGCGCGCGCTGCTGCTGGGCGCGGCCATAAGCGACATGGGCCGGGAGCTGGGCTGGTATGCGGGCGTGGCCGATAAGCCCGGCTTCATCGGCAAGGCCCTGAGCCAGATAGGCGAGCTCAAGAACGCCGGGGTTTCGCCCGATGACATGGCGCAGCTGAGCGCCGGGGCCGGCGACCCCTCGCTGGCCGCCAAGCTGCGCGACATCGCTGGTATCTACTCGGCCTATGACGCGGCGCTTGCGGGGCGCTTTGTCGACAGCGCCGACCGCCAGCGGGAGTGCCTGCGGCGCATGGGCAATGCGGGCTTCCTTAAGGGCGCGCATGTGGTGGCGTACGGCTTTGACATGATAACGCCGCCCCTGGAGCGCCTGTTGGTGGCGCTGTGCGGCTGCGCGGCGGAGGTGGAGCTGATAATGGCCCTGCCGCCGCGCACCGCGCGCGACTATGCCGCGTATGAGAGCGTGGCGCTGTCGCTCAACCGGCTGGTGGCGGCGCTGGCCCAGGCGGGCGTGCGGCCGCAGATAGAGTGCGAGCCGGAGCGCAGCGCCATGGACGAGCTGGAGTTCCTCCGGCGGGAGCTGTTCGCGCATCCGTCCGGCAGGTGGCCGCACGAGCCGCGCGCCGTGCGCGTGCAGATGCTCCGCGACCCGTTTGACGAGGCCATGGAGGTGGCGGCGCAGGTGCGCGAGCTGGCGCGCAGCGGCCTGCGCTGGCGCGATATCGCGGTGGTCTCGCCGCGCATGGAGGAGTACGCCCACTGCCTGGAGCGCGCGTTCGCGCTGTACGACGTGCCGCTGTTCATCGCGCAGTCGCGCGCGCTGGCAGGGGAGCCGCTGCCGCGCTATCTGCTGGCGGCGCTGCGCGCCATCAGCCACGGCTTCCGCCAGGAGGACATGCTGGATTGCCTGAAGAGCGGCTTCGGCATGGAGGACCGCGCGGCGCAGACGCTGGAGAACTACATAGTGCAGTTCGGCATAACCGGCCGGCGCTTCCTCTCGCCGTTCAGGCGGGGCGGCGCGGAGCTCGTCGAGCGCGTGGAGCCGCTCAGGCAGGCCTTCGTGGAGCCGCTCAACTCGCTGCGGCTCAGACTGGAGGCGGCCTCGACCATGGGCGAGCAGGCCGCGGCGCTGTTCATGCTGCTGGAGGAGCAGTCCGCGCTCGAGTCGCTCAAGGCGCGCGAGGCCGAGCTGCTGGCCGGCGCGGGCGCGCAGGACGCGCGCTCGGTGCGGCGCGCCGTGGAGGCGGCGTACAGCGCGCGCGTGTGGAACCGGCTGATAGAGCTGCTGGACCAGCTCTACACGCTGCTGGGCGAGCGCCCGGCGGATACCGCGCTGCTGGGCACGCTCATGCGCAGCGCGCTGGAATGCGA
>JBJEUC010000175.1:0-3938 GCA_051883635.1 Candidatus Fimadaptatus sp. | reverse complement strand
CGAGGTGACGGACAAGGTGATAGACAAGCAGATGCGTGTGGTCCAGGAGATAGCCTCGCTCCTGGGCGAGACCACCGCCGAGACCAAACTTGCTCTGACTAAGCTGAAGGATGCGATGCAGGATGGCAAATAATCTGTGCACCGACGTGGGATATGTATCGCTCAACAAGCATGGAGAGCAGCTGTGCGGCGACAGGGTCGAGATCTCGTCCACCGACGATTCCACGATAATGGTGCTGGCGGACGGCCTGGGCTCGGGCGTCAAGGCCAACATACTCTCCACGCTGACCAGCAAGATACTCTGCACCATGATAGCAGGCGGCATGCCCATCGACGAATGCGTAAACACGATAGCCAGCACGCTGCCGGTATGCCAGGTGCGCAAGATAGCCTACTCCACGTTCACCGTGGTGCGCATGCTGGACAACGAGATATGCGAGCTGATACAGTTCGACAATCCCAACGTGATAGTGCTGCGCGACGGCAAGAACTGGGATTACCCCATCTCCACGCGCGTAGTGGACGGCAAGACCATACACGAGAGCCGCTTCCCGGTCAACGAAAACGACGTGTTCATCGCCATGAGCGACGGCGCGATATACGCCGGCATAGGCATGTCGTTCAATTACGGCTGGCAGCGCGACGACATAATCGAGTTTGCCGAGGCCAACTACTCCCCCGACAATTCGGCCAAGACCACTGCCGGCATAATCGCCGACGCCTGCAACTCGCTCTACCAGAACGAGCCGGGCGACGACACCACGCTGGCCGTGATGCGCGTGCGCAAGCGGCAGCAGGTCAACCTCGTGATAGGCCCGCCCTCCACGCGCGACCAGGACATCAAGATGATGAACCTGTTCTTCTCCAAGCAGGGCGTAAAGATAGTCTGCGGCGGCACTACCTCGAACATAGCCTCCCGCTATCTGGGCAAGCCCGTCGTGCCCTCGCTGGACTACTTCGACCCCGAGATACCGCCGATATGCCACATAGACGGCGTTGACCTGACCACCGAGGGCGTGGTCACGATATCGCGCGTGCTCACGCTGGCGCAGCACTTCCTGGACGGCTCGGATTCCGACCTGAGCTGGCTGGGCAAGAAGGACGGCGCTTCCCTGATAGCCAGGGAGCTGTTCGAGAACGCGACCGACATCAACTTCTTCGTCGGCAAGGCGATAAACCCCGCGCACCAGAACCCCGACCTGCCCATAACCTTCGGCATAAAGATACAGCTCATCGAGAACCTGTGCAAGTGCCTGGAGCAGATGGGCAAGCGCATAAAGGTATCCTACTTCTGACAAGCCTGCGGGGGAGCGCGCTCCCCCGCCGCCGCCCGGATGCGCCCAAGGGCCCGGGCCCTGCGGGAATCCTTGCGGTCTTAACGGTCGCCCCTATTCAGGCCAATTACGGTCGCAGCTAAATCTTTGGAGGGCGCGCAAAGCCGTCCTCCGGCACGGAGGCCAAAAACATGCGGATTTTTGACACCAACGTACAGCAGCTCAAGTACGAGGTGTTGCGCGAGGTCGCTCGCCACGCTTACGACGACAAGCTTCCCGATTGCTACATCGACATACCCAAGCAGGTAGCCCCCGGCCCCAAGCCCACGATGCGCTGCTGCATATACAAGGAGCGCGCGATACTTCAGGAGCGCATAAAGCTGGCCATGGGCGGCGACGAGAAGAACCCCAACGTTATAGAGGTGATCCCGATAGCCTGCGACGAGTGCCCGATAAGCCGCTATGAGGTCGGCGTGGACTGCCGCGGCTGCATAGCGCACCGCTGCCAGGCCGCCTGCCCCGCGGGCGCGATATCCTTCGACGCGGACCAGAAGGCGCGCATCGACCCCGCCAAGTGCAAGGAGTGCGGCAAGTGCGCCGCCGTATGCCCGTACGGCGCCATCGCGCGCCACGTGCGCCCCTGCGAGAAGGCCTGCAAGGTGAAGGCCATATCCAAGGGCGAGGACAACGTGGCCCATATCGACGACAGCAAGTGCATCTCCTGCGGCGCGTGCGTGTACCAGTGCCCGTTCGGCGCCATCAGCGACAAGTCCTACATACTGGACGCCATAAAGCTCCTGCGCGAAAGCGACAGCAACCGCAAGTTCAAGGTGTACGCGATAGTCGCGCCCTCCATATCCAGCCAGTTCCGCTACGCCAAGCTGGGCCAGGTGATAACCGCGCTCAAGAAGCTGGGCTTCTACAGCGTGGTCGAGGTCGCGCTGGGCGCCGACATGGTGGCCTACTCCGAGGCCCGCGAGCTGGCCGAGAAGGGCGTGCTGACCAGCAGCTGCTGCCCCGCGTTCGTCTCCTACATCGAAAAGACCTTCCCCAAGCTCAAGGACAAGGTATCGCACAACCTCTCCCCGATGGCGGAGCTGGCGCGCTACATGAAGTCCACCGACCCGGACTGCAAGATAGTCTTTATCGGGCCGTGCACGGCCAAGAAGGCCGAGCGCCAGCGCGACCGCGTGAAGGATCTGGTCGACTGCGTGCTCACCTTTGAGGAGCTGCAGGCGCTGATAGACAGCCGCGACATCGAGATGAGCACCCTGGAGGAGGACGTGCTGGACAACGCCAGCTACTACGGCCGCATATTCGCCCGCAGCGGCGGCCTCTCCGACGCGGTTAGCGAGGCGCTGAAGGAGCAGAAGATAGAC
The DNA here is from genome assembly GCA_051883635.1 of Candidatus Fimadaptatus sp. Taxonomy (GTDB): domain Bacteria; phylum Bacillota; class Clostridia; order Christensenellales; family Aristaeellaceae; genus Fimadaptatus. The sequence continues at coordinate 1,285 of JBJEUC010000175.1, read as the reverse complement.
TTCGACCTGCGCCCGATCGCCTGCGACGGCATAGAACAGTGCCGCATGGCGCTGCTCAAGCTGGCCGCCGGCAAGCTGCCCGAGAACTTCATCGAGGGCATGGCCTGCATAAGCGGCTGCATAGGCGGCGCGGGCTGCCTGACCCACGGCGCGAAGGACAAGAGCGAGGTCGACGCCTACGGCCGCGAGGCGATGGAAAAGTCCATAACGGACGCCATATCCGTAACCGACGTGCCGCTCACCAAATAATCCGGCGCGCGCATATAGAGCCGCCGCCCCGGAGCATGATGCTCCATGGGCGGCGGCTTATTTATCGGGAAGGGCCTGGGCGGGAGCGATTGGATGCCCTGCTCCCCTGCCGGTCTGGTGTGAGGGGCGCGTGGATGCGTGTGGTGGAAGTATTGGACGCACGTGCTGCCAGATGCTTGTTTTACGATATGGTCGCTAGGCTCGCGCACTCTTGCGGAGATGTGTTGATAGACTGCACCGCCGCCCCGGGGCATGACGCTCCGTGGGCGGCGGTGTTTTGTTGGTAAGTATAGCCGCGGCCTGAGGCGCGGAGCCGCAGTGGGACGGCAACGTACGAGCGGCGGCCCTGTCCCCTGCCGGCACAAACCAGGCGCCGTACCATCCGCGCACATCCTCCGGAGCCGACGCGCAGCCCCGCGCTTTTCAGCGCAAGGCTACGACCGCCGGACATACCGCTGAACATTGGCGGCGACCGGAGCGGAATGACATGCTGCTGAGGCAAGCACGCCGCCGCTGCTGACCGGGCAGGCCCCCAGCGGCGGTTCCAGGCTGCCATGACAGGCGCTCGCAATGCGGGGGGCTGGGCCGCCCGCAGCCCGGCAGCGTTACAGCCTGTACTCGTCCAGGAAGTGCTTCTCCAGCGTTATCAGGTCGTCTATCTCGCGGCGCAGCAGCGGCGTGAAGGCCGATTCCTGCTGGTTGCGGCACCTGAGCGTCATGGGCACGCCCACGCGGTTCATGTGATACTTGGCCGCCGTGGGATACAGGCCCCGCTCAATGCCCGAGGCCAGCGACAGGAAGGCCGACAGACGCTCCGCGCGCTCGGGCTGAGCGCGCCAGTTGCGGTACAGCCACTGGTACAGCGTCGGATGGAAGTTGGCCATTATGCCGCTGAAGCCCGCGCAGCCCGCGCGCAGCGTGTCCAGCAGAGTGGCCGAGTTGGCGTTGAACAGGCCCTCGCGCTCCCCCAGCTGCTCCACGCGGGCGGCTATCATATCGGCGTCGCAGCAGGTGTCCTTTATGAAGGCAAAGCGCC
>JBJEUC010000174.1:0-3940 GCA_051883635.1 Candidatus Fimadaptatus sp. | reverse complement strand
TACGCCGAGGCCCTGCGCAGATATCCGCGCGGGGCTTTGGCTGTTTACGGGGTTCCGCAGAGCAGACAGTTCATCAATCGCTTGCGTTCGCGGGCGAAGTCGTTCCCGCTCCGGTCGCCGTCCAGAAACGCTTCACACGTTTCCGGCGACCGGCGCTTTACGCCGAGGCCCTGCGCAGATATCCGCGCGGGGCTTTGGCTGTTTACGGGGTTCGGCAGAGCAGAGCGTTCGGCAATCGCTTTCGTTCGCGGACGAAACCGCCCCACGCTCCGGTCGCCGTCCAGAAACGCTTCACACGTTCCCTGCGACCGGCTCTTTACACCAAAGCCCTGCGCAGGTATCTGTGAGGGGCTTTGGCTGTTTACGGGGTTCGGCAGAGCAGACCGTTCAGCAATCGCATTCGTTCGCGGACGAAACCGCCCCACGCTCCGGCCGCCGTCCAAAAACGCTTCACACGTTTCCGGCGACCGGCGCTTTACGCCGAGGCCCTGCGCAGATATCCGCGCAGGGCCCTTTCATCGCACGCCCCTCGCCTCAGGGACGCATGGTTATCAGCACATTGCCCGCGCTCTGCACGTCGGCCGCCGTGCGGATGGCCGTTTCCAGCTCCTCCAGCGGGAACTCGTGGGTTATTATGCTCTCCAGGTCCCACCGGCCGCAGGTCATTATCCGCTGCACGTCGCTTACGTCCTCGGGCATATAGCCGCCGGAGCCGATTATGCTCTGCTGGGCGTAGGTCATGCGGAGCAGATCCACCGCGCGCGGCGCGTTGTTCACGGCCACGGATACAAAGCGGCTCTCTATCTTGCCCAGGCGCAGGAAGTCGCCGAGTATGCTCTCCGCGCCGGCCGCGTCCAGCCAGCAGTCTATGTCCGCCGTCAGGCCGCCCAGGCCGTGCGCCGTGCCGAAGAACTGCCGCGCCTTCTCCTCAAAGTCCTCCCGGGCGGGATTGCAGGTCGCAAGGCCCAGGCCCCCGGCCAGCCGCAGGCGAAAGTCGGAGCGGTCGCACACCATCACCCGGTCCATGCCGAAGTGACAAAACGCCACCGCGGCGGCTATGCCTATGGTGCCGCAGCCGAACACCACCGCCGACTGGCCCTCCACATACCGGCCGCCGCCCGAGGGCGCCATGCCGCGCCGCGCCGCCCGGCAGCCCACCGTGAACGGCTCGGTAAGGCTGGCCAGCCGGTCGGATATGCGCTCGTCCACCGAATAGAGCGAGTGGAAGCGCCGCGCGTTGGGTATGAGCATATACTCCGAAAAGCCCCCGATGGTGCCCGCGCGGCGCGTGTCGTCCCTGGCGTAGAGCGGATATGGGTACACGCGCTCGCCCACGCGGAACTCAGTCACGTCCCGGCCCACGCCCACCACGCGCGAAACTGTCTCGTGCCCGAACTCGCCGCCCACGTCCACCCTGTGGCCGGTGTTGGGGCCGTGCAGAAAGACCGCTACGTCCGTGCCGCAGATGCTGGAGCATATGTTCCTGACCAGCACGTCCCTGTCACCTATCTCCGGCAGCGGCAGCTCCCGTATCTCGATGCTCTCCTTGCCCAGGTATATTCCTGCCTTCATATTTCCTCCCTGCGGTCCTGAGGCCGCATTATGCATTGGCGTATCATGCCGATGAGCCGCTCCGGCGGCAGGGCGCAGTCGCCTCTGAGCCACTCGGCGACCATCGCCATGAGGCCCTGTATGAAAAACGCCATGATGTACGGCCGCTCCTGCTCCGGGACCCGATGGCGCTCCAGTATCGGCGAAAACAGGCTGCGGAACATCTCGTCATACGCCCTGTCCATGCGCAGCGTGCCCGCGTTTCTTATGAGCGTCTGGAACAGGCGCTTGTTGTCCCTTATGTAGTTCAGGTAGGGCGCGAGGTACTGCGGCGTCACAAAGTACAGCTCCTCCAGCGTGCTCTCCCGCAGCCGCGACGACCAATCGCCGGACACGCTGCCAAAGTAGGCCAGAAATTGGCCGTTCACGTATCCCACGCTTTCCTCCAGCAGGTCGCTTAGCGACTCGTAGTGCAGATAGAATGTCGAGCGGTTCACTCCGGCCCTTTCGCATATGTCCTTTACGGTGATGTATGCAAATTCCCTGTGCTCCAGCAGCGCCAAAAACGCCTCGTCCATGCGGCGGGCGGTGTTGAAGTATTTGCTTTCGGACTTGTTCATGCCCACGGACATCCGCTCCCTCCGGCCGCTTTCGGCTGTGCGGCGACATATGTACGGCTATCAGTATGGCCGGGCATCCGCCTGCGGAACGCCTCGCCCCCCGCCTGAAAAGCGGGAGGCGGGGCCGTATGCAGGCCCGGTATCGACATCATGGCCGCGACCAGGTCGGGCACGCTGGCCGCCGACAGCATCGGGCTGCCCATCCTGCGGAGCCTCGCCCTGCTGCGGACGGATATCGCCATTGCGCCAAACGGGTAAAGCGCCGGAAGGCATATCGCGCGCCCGGGGCATGAGGGCCCGGAACTCGTGCCGACCAGCAGCACCATCGCCCCGCACATGGATATGTTTAGCAGGAGCCCGGCCGCGCGGCGGCAGCACCCGTGCTGTCCGTTGGCGCCGCACCGCCGGTGGCTGTGCAGCGGATGCGCCCTCAATCCGCCCGGCGCCAGTGCGCCCCATGGACATAAGCCACGCGGAGCCAGACAGCGCTCCAGCCGCCCGGCGAAAGAGCGCGTACCGTAAGTTGACCGCCCCTGACCGCGCCGCGACAGGCATCGCCCGCGTATGGGCCGACGCAAGGCGCACCGGCTTTGCCGGCGCGCCCTGCGCTCCGCCCGAGGCGGACACAATATCAGCGCGGCAAACGCGGCGGGCGACAGGGCGCACAGCGCCCTGTCCGGCAGCTCCGCCGCCCTGTCCGCCGTCTTCCGCTTACATTTCGCTTATCTCCCGGGCCAGCTTCATTATATCATACGCGTACTTGCGCTTGCCCTTCTCCAGCAGCCTCGCGTATATGGGATAGTTGACCCCCATGCCGAGCAGGCCCAGTATCCCCAGCGCTATGCCCACCGCGAACATCGCGGTGGTGCCGCTGCCTATCACCTGCATGGAAAGGCACATGCCCAGGCCCATCACCAGCGCGGCCGCTATGCCCAGCGTGTAGGTGAATACCGTCGCCGGGAGCTTGGCGCGGGCGTCGAGCTTGCGCAGCGCGATGACCCTGGAGGTGTCCTTGGGCGCGTATTCGTTGGCGAGTTGTTCAGCGTATATCCTGTCTGTGTTCATGCGTTTGCCGCCTCCTTTATGCTATGGCTCCATTCTATCAGGAGCGGCGCGCAAATTGAACGACACAGTCGGCCTGCGGTGTCGATTTGAACGGCGTATGCGCATATGGCTTTGCTGCCCGGCGCTATCCCGTCGGGAGCCGGGGCCCTGCGCCCCTGTCCCGCCGTCACCCTCCGTACAGCGCGTACCGCGCCCGCACCTGCTCAAACGCCCCGGCCTCGCGTGCCCAGCCCTCCAGTATCTCGTCGGCGGTCATATCGCCCCGGCGCAGCTCGTCGGTGCCGCTGAGCAGGTCTATGCGCCAGCGCGCGCCCGCCGCCGGTTCGTTGAAGCGGAACTCACGCGGGTAGAGCGCCTGTATCGTGCGCACCAGCTTCACGCCCAGCTCCACCGGGCGCACGGCGCGCTTGTCGGTAACGTGTATCTGCACGCCCGCGCACAGCTCGTTCACCTGCTTGTAATACAGCGGCACGAAGTAGGCGGTGCTGAAGCGCACTCCGGGCAAATCGAGCGCGTCCAGCGCCTCCTTTAGCCGGAACGGGTCGATATAGGGCGCGCCCACCTGTTCAAACGGGCGGGTAGTGCCGCGCCCGTCGCTTACGTTGCACGCCTCGAACAGGCATATGCCGCAGTACAGCACCAGCGCGTTTATGCCCGGCATATTGGGACCGGGGTTCACCAAGGGCAGGCCCGTGTCATCATAG
>JBJEUC010000173.1:0-3941 GCA_051883635.1 Candidatus Fimadaptatus sp. | reverse complement strand
TCCCAAGCGCAATATCATAAACCGCGAGTTGAGCAATCTCCGCTTGATGTGCCGGTCGGATATTGGCAAGGTGGAGGTCGTCTGGCTGGTGTATCACAACATACCCAGGGACGGACGGAATTCCGGGCAGCCGCTTTTCAGCCTGAGGCAGGATCCCAAGGAAAAGCACAAGCATATGTTCTACGAGACCCATTTCTGCCTGCGGGGCTCGTGCGCCTATGAAATGGAGGACGGAACGCGCCTGAACGTGGAGGAAGGCGAGGTGCTGTACATACCGCCCGACTGCCGGCACAAGGAGGTCGCCAAGACGGAGGACCTGAGCAAGATAGCCTTCGCCTTTTCGGTCGCGAGCGAGAGCCTGGGCACATGCCCGGAGCTGCAGCGGGCGCTTTCGGGCGAGCCGCAGGTGTTTAGCAGCACGGACGGCATCCGCGCCGACTTCAGGGAGATAATGGAGGAGGTCAGCGCGCACAGGCCGTTCTATGCCGAGAGCATAGAGACGCTGGCCTTCCGCATAGTGCTGGCCTACGCGCGCCAGCTCATGCCCAGCGGCGAGAGGCAGGCCTTTGCGGGCGCGGAGATTCAGGTGGTGGACAAGCGCGTGCAGGAGCTGATACGGTTCGTTGAGGAGCATGTGGCGGAGGACATAACCGTTTCCGACGTCGCGGACGCGCTCCACCTGAGCACAAAGCAGATAAATCGCCTGCTGCAGAAGGAACTCATGATGAGCTGCAGCGAATATATACAGCGCAAAAAGGCGGAGCGCGCCAAGGAGATGCTCTCGTTTACCGATATGCGCGTTGAGGATATCGCCTATGCGCTGGGCTATGCGAACGTATTCAGCTTCATCAAGTTCTTCAAGCGCGAGGAGGGCATGCCGCCGGGTCTGTTCCGCATATCCCGATACAACAAAACCTGATAACACAGGAGGAACGCAAAATGGTTCGGATACCAAAGGGAGTATATCCGGTAATGATAACGTCCTTTACCGATGACAACGCCATCGACTGGGCGGCGGTGGACAATATCGTCGAGTTCTACGCGCGCATGGGCTGCCAGGGCATATTCGCCGTCTGCCAGTCCAGCGAGATGTTCCTGCTGAGCGAGGACGAGCGGGTCGAGCTGGCTGCGCGCGTTGCCCGCGCGGCGGCCGGCCGCATGTGCGTGGTGGCCTCCGGGCATATCTCCGCAGGGCTGGACGACCAGATACGCGAGCTGGGGCGCATCTCCCGCACCGGTGTGGACGCGGTGGTCATGATATCCAACCGGCTGGCCGGTAAGGAGGAGAGCGACGACGTCGCCATAGCCAACATGCGCACGCTGCTGGACGCGCTGCCCGGCGTCACCTTCGGCATGTATGAGTGCCCGCACCCCTACAAGCGCCCGCTCACCGACCGCCTGCTGGAGGCCATGGCGGAATCGGGCCGCTTCGCCTTCATAAAGGACACCTGCTGCAACGCCGGGACCATCGCGCACCGCGTAAAGCTGCTGGCCGGCCGGGTGCAGCTGTTCAACGCCAACGCTGATACAATGCTGGAATCGCTGCTCTCCGGGGCGGACGGCTTCAGCGGCATAATGGCCAACTACCACCCCGACCTGTACGTGTGGCTGATAGACCATTATCGCGACCGGCCCGAGGCGGCCCGGCAGCTGGCGGCGGCGCTGTCGGTGATGTCCGCGGCGGAGGGCCATTGCCACCCCGTCTGCGCCAAGTACCACATGGACAGGGTGGGCGTGCCCATGAAGCTGCACGCCCGCTGCCGGGACGAGGCGGAGTTCGGCTACCTCGACCGCCACTTTATCGACGACCTGATAGTGGTAGAGGACGCTCTGCGCGCGCTTGCGCCCAAGGAGTGAGGGGATGAGGTTTGACGGCGTGCTCCTTGCGAGCGATTACGACGGCACGCTGGCCGGCTCAGGCGGCATATCCGATGAGGTGAAGCGCGCGATACGCTTCTTTATCGCGGGCGGCGGGCGCTTCACCGTCTGCACGGGCCGCACCCGTCCCGGCTTTCACGCATATTCGCCGGAGCTGATGAACGCGCCGGTGCTGCTGGCCAACGGCGGCACGGCCTACGATTACGCCCGGGAGCGCGTGGCGGTGGACAACGGCATAGGGGACGAGGGGCTGGAGCCGCTGCGCGCGGTGCAGCGGCGCTTTCCGGACGTGTGCATAGAGATGTACTCGCTGGAAAGGGGCTATGCGCTCAACCTCTCGCCGCAGTCCGAGCATCACTTTACCAGCCAGGGCATACCCTTTGAATCGGTGGACGCGCCGGAGCAGGCCCCGCGCCCCTGGTCCAAGGCCATGATGTCCGGCACGCGGGAGAGCATAGCCCGGGTGCAGGCGTTCCTGCGGGAGGGCTGGCCGCAGATAGCCTTTCTGCCCACCGACGGCAGGTTTCTGGAGGTAATGAAGCGGGGCGTGGACAAGGGCACGGCGCTGCTGGTCCTGGCGGACGCGCTGGGCATCTCCCATGAGCACGTATATGCCGTGGGCGACGGGTATAACGACGTGGAGATGCTGCGCGCGGCGCGGCTGGGCTTCGTGCCGGCCAATGGCGATGCGTTCGCCCTCGCGGCGGCGGACAGGGTGGTCCGCTCCAACGAGGAGGGCGCGGTCGCACATGTTATCGAAATACTGAGCGGGATGTATCCCGACGGCGGGGAAGAAGGGGAAAATACGTGAAACGACAGGCTGCGTTTGAAAACACCGGCAACAAAATGCTGAAGGGCGCGCTGCATTGCCATACAAAGCGCTCGGACGGCGCGGGCACGCCGGAGGAAGTGATAGCCAAACATGCCGACCACGGCTATGACTTCATGGCGCTTACGGACCACCGCATATACAATATGAGGAACTTCGGCGACCGCCCCATGACGATAGTGCCGGGCATGGAGCTGGACAGCAACTTCCCGGAGATGTTCACCCGGGGCGTGCATTGCCATCACATAGTCTGCATTGGGCCCGAGCAGGGCAACGGCTATGCGCAGGATCAGCGCTTCCCGCGGCGGTATATTCAGCGGCCGGAGGAGACGCAGCCCATGATAGACGACGCGCACGCCAACGGCAACATGACGATATACTGCCACCCGGAATGGAGCGGCACTCCGGCGGCCGAGTTCAAGCTGCTGCGCGGCAACTTTGCCATGGAGATATGGAACAGCGGCTGCGCGCTCGAAAACGGGCTGGATACAAATGCCGCCTACTGGGACGAGCTGCTGGCGGACGGGCAGCGGATATGGGGCGTGGCGACGGACGACGGCCACAGCATGGACCAGCATTGCCTGGGCTGGGTGCGCGTCAACAGCGAAAACCGCGTGGACGACATACTGCGGGCGCTCAGGGAGGGCGCGTTCTACGCCTCCTGCGGCCCCGAGATAGAGGACTTCTATGTGGAAAACGGCAGGGCTCACGTGCGCTGCTCCGACGCGGTGGAGATACAGCTCAGGCAGCTGTGCGTGCCCTACCCCTCCGCCTATGCTGGGGAGGGACAGCCACTGCGCGCGGCCGACTTCAGGATACGCCGCGGCCGGGGCGCGATGTACGTCCGCGCGGTGGTCAAAGACGCGCAGGGGCGCAGGGCCTGGACGAACCCCATCTTCCTGGATGAGTCAGACTTCACGGAGCCCGAGGGAAAGCTCCCTCCGGGCTGACGCGCGGCAGGGGCAAGCCCCGCCCGCGCAAGTGACGGCACCGGAGCGAAACACACAAACCTACGGCGGGCGAATGGCCCGCCGTCGTTTTGCGCACCTGTGTACAGTAAAGTGCAGATGCACGCTCCGCAGCAATGGCATACCCGGCATCCCCGCCACCTCCTGCACCCATGGCCCCAACGGCAGAGCGCCGCGTAAGAACGCGGCGCTTTGCCGCCTCCAACCCCATAGCGGAGCGGCGGCGGTACAAAGGGGTACCCGAGAATCCAAGGAGGGAGTAGGGG
>JBJEUC010000172.1:0-3946 GCA_051883635.1 Candidatus Fimadaptatus sp. | reverse complement strand
CAGCAGGCGCTTCACCATCTCCGGGCTGGCCACGAAGCGGCCCTCGCCGTGCGATATCGCGATGGTATGCACGTCGCCGGCATTCACGTAACTCAGCCAGGGCGACTTGACCGACGTGACCACGGTGTTGACTATCGCCGAGGCGTGGCGGCCCAGCGTGTTGAAGGTCAGCGTCGCGTCGTCCTCCCTGAGCTCGGGGCGTATCTCGCCGTAGGGCACCAGGCCCAGCTTGATGAGCGCCTGGAAGCCGTTGCATATGCCCAGCATCAGGCCGTCGCGCTTGTTCAGCATCTCCATTATGGCCTCGGCAATGGCCGGGTTGCGCAGCGTGGCCGCGATGAACTTGGCGCTGCCGTCCGGCTCGTCGCCGCCCGAGAAGCCGCCGGGCAGCGCGATGATGTTGGCGTTCCGGATGAGCTTGACCAGCTCGTCCACGCTCTTTTCGACGTCGGCCTGGCTGAGGTTGCGTATCAGCGCCACGTCGGCCTTAGCGCCCGCGCGCTCGAACGCGCGCTGGGTATCGTATTCGCAGTTGGTGCCCGGGAACACGGGTATCAGCACGCGCGGCTTTGCGACCTTGACAGCCGGGTGTTTGGTCGAGCGCTCGGTGTACTTCTCAAAGCCCACATCGAGCGGCTTGCGGCCGTCGTTTACCGGGAACACATCGGCCAGGGGTGCCTGCCAGGCGGCTATCGCGTCCTCCAGCAGCACGGTCTCGCCGCAGGCCCTTATGCAGCCCTCGGCGGTGGTCACGCCCAGCGGGTGCGCGCATACGGGCAGCTCGTCGGCGGGCAGGTCCTCGTCCACCTCTATAACTATCGAGCCGTACTCGGGCAGGAACAGCGGATAGGTCTCCCAGTCGGGGTCGAGCGTCACGCCCACGCGGTTGCCGAAGGCCATCAGCGACACGGCCGCGGCGATGCCGCCCTGGCCCACGGTATGCGCCGAGTACACCTTGCCGTCCAGCGCCAGGCGGTGCAGCCCGTCGTACATCTCAAGCAGCTGCTCCCAGCGGGGCATCATCTGCCTGTCGCGCGGAGCCATGAGCGCGTACAGCCTGTGACCCGGGCCCTTGAGCTCGTCGGATATCACCGTGCGCGCGTCCAGCACGTTTACGGCGATGGATATCAGCGTCGGCGGCACGCTTATGTCCTCGAATGTGCCGGACATGGAGTCCTTGCCGCCTATCGAGGGTATGCCCAGCCTGAGCTGCGCGGTCAGTGCGCCCAGCAGCGAGGCCAGCGGGCGGCCCCACTTCTCGGGATCCTTGTTGAGCCGCTCAAAGAACTCCTGGAACGTGAGGCGTATGGTGCGCACGTCGCCGCCCGCCGCGGCTATCTTGGCCGCCGACTCCACCACCGCGTACAGCGCGCCGTGGAAGGGCGACCAGGAGGACAGATAGGGGTCGTAGCCGTGGCTCATGAGCGTGGCGGTGTTGGTGTGGCCCATCACCGGGAGCTTGGCGGCCATGGCCTCGTTGGGCGTGAGGCGGTACTTGCCGCCATAGGGCGCCAGCAGCGTCTCCGCGCCTATCGTGGAGTCGAAGCGCTCCACCAGGCCCTTCTGCGAGCAGACGTTCAGATCCTGCAGATTGCGTATCCAGGCCTCGGGCAGCGTGCGGCAGTGGCGCACGGCGCGGGGCGCGCGCTCGAAGTACACCTTCTCCGCGTCGGGCGCGGTTATATGCGCGTGTACGTGCTGGGTCACGCCGTTGGTGTTGAGGAAGTCGCGGCTGAGGTCCACGACCGTCTGGCCGCGCCAGGTCATGCACAGGCGGCTTTTGTCGGTCACGGTGGCGACGAAGGTCGCCTCGAGGTTCTCGGCGCGCGCCATCTCGATGAATCGCTCCATGTCGCCCGCCGCTATCACGCAGGCCATGCGCTCCTGGGACTCGGATATGGCCAGCTCGGTGCCGTCCAGACCCTCGTACTTGCGCGGCACCGCGTCGAGGTTGATGTCCAGGCCGTCGGACAGCTCGCCTATGGCCACCGAAACGCCGCCCGCGCCGAAGTCGTTGCAGCGCTTTATCATCAGCGCGAACTCGGGGTTGCGGAACAGGCGCTGCATCGCGCGCTCGGTGGGCGGATTGCCCTTCTGCACCTCGGCGCCGCAGGTGGTCAGCGACTCATGCGTATGGGCCTTGGAGGAGCCGGTCGCGCCGCCGCAGCCGTCACGGCCCGTGCGGCCGCCCACCAGTATCACTATGTCGCCGGGCTGGGGCTCCTCGCGGCGCACGTTGCGCTGGGGAGTGGCGGCTATCACCGCGCCCAGCTCCATGCGCTTGGCCACGTAGCCGGGATGGTATATCTCCTGCACCTTGCCGGCGGCCAGGCCTATCTGGTTGCCGTAGGAGGAGTAGCCGCCCGCCGCCGTGAGGCATATCTTCTTCTGGGGGAGCTTGCCCTCCAGCGTATCGGCAAAGGGAGTGCGCGGGTCGCCCGCGCCGGTGAGGCGCATGCACTGGTACACGTAGGAGCGGCCGCTCAGCGGGTCGCGTATCGCGCCGCCCAGGCAGGTGGCCGCGCCGCCGTAGGGCTCTATCTCGGTGGGATGGTTGTGCGTCTCGTTCTTGAACATCACCAGCCAGGGCTCGGTGCGGCCGTCCACGTCGGCCTCGACCACTATCGAGCAGGCGTTTATCTCGTCGGACTCGTCCAGGTCGTTGAGCCGGCCGTCCTTTTTGAGCGCCTTCATGCCGATTATGGCCAGATCCATCAGCGACACGTCGCGCTTGTCCTCGACAAAGGCACGGGTGCGCATGTAGTCGCCGTAAGCCTCGGCTATGGGCGCGCTCAGGCGGCCCGTGTCTATCTCGACGCTGTCTATCGAGGAGAGGAAGGTGGTATGGCGGCAGTGGTCCGACCAGTAGGTGTCTATCGCGCGCAGCTCGGTCATGGTGGGGTCGCGGTGCTCGGTCTCTGCAAAGTACTGCTGGCAGAAGGCCAGGTCCTCGGCGCTCATCGCAAAGCCCAGCTGCTTTACCATGGCCGCGACCTCGTCAAACGGCATCGATATGAAGCCCTCAACGCGCTTTACGTCCTCGGGCGCGGTCACGAGCATGTCCAGCGTGTCCGGCACCTCCAGGCTGGCCTCGCGGCTCTCCACGGGGTTGATGAGGTAGCGCTTGATGCGCTCGGTCTCCTCGCCGGTCACGCCCTCAAAGGCGTAAACGGTGGCCGTGCGCACCTTGGGGCGCTCGCCCTGGGTGAGCAGCTGCACGCACTGCGCCGCCGAATCGGCGCGCTGGTCGTACTGGCCGGGCAGGTACTCCACGGCGAACACATGCTCGCCCACATCGGGCAGCTCCGCGCTCACGGTGTCACAGTTGGGCTCGGAGAACACTATGCGGCGGGCGCGCTCCAGCTCCTCGCCCGCAAGGCCCTCCACGTCGTAGCGCTTGAATATGCGCACGCCCGCAAGGCCCGCAAGGCCCAGCGTAAAGCGCAGATCGCCCATAAGGTTCTGCGCCTCGATATCAAACCCCGGTCTCTTCTCGACATATATCCGCGTAATACCGCTCATGTCACACGCTCCTTGAAGCACCGCGGCGCACCGGCGCGCGCGGGTAATCATCCTGAGAGTGATTATACCATACCTCCGATGCAAATTCCATCGCTGCGCGCGGATTTGAGGTTAATTACAATCGTTTTTAGCGCGTTTTGGTCGAACGTTCGTGTTTCCCGAATGCAAGGCAGGGGCGGCCGCGCGGCCGGACGCACCCGTCCGCCCCATGCAGCCGCCCCTTGCGCTCAGTTCATAGCCGCGCTCACCTGCCCGCGTGCAGCTCGATTTTCGCCGCGCCGCGCGCGCCGCCGAACAGCAGGCTCAGCTCCCGGCCCATGTCGTTGCCCCAGCCCAGGTGCGGATAGCGCCACAGCATGTCGACTATCAGCCGCGCGCCCTTCGGGCCCCTGTCCACCCGCGCCGCCGCGTCGGCATCGGCCTT
>JBJEUC010000171.1:0-3959 GCA_051883635.1 Candidatus Fimadaptatus sp. | reverse complement strand
GATAAGCCGCGCGCCTGCCGAATGAGTTCCGGCGGGCGCTCATACTCCCGATGGTCAAAGGCGCGGACATAGTTCAGCCGATATGCGCGGAGTTCAAGCGACGGGCGTTCGCAGGTGTGTCTGCTCCTCCGCTTTTCAGCCAAGCCCTTCCGATAAGCCGCGCGCCTGCCGAATGAGTTCCGGCGGGCGCCCATACTCCAGATGGTCTACGGTGCAATCGTGGTTCGCCCGTGACGCGCGTTACCCGTTCTGCCGACATGCGCGGCGGCAGCGCGACCGGCACTCGCCTGTACGCCTGCTCCCCGGCCTTTTCGCGCGTCCTTGGCGATACGCCAAGCGCCCGCCGCAAAACTGCGGCGGGCGCTCATGCTCAGCGGGCCTGCTTTTTCCTTACGGGCACGTAGTAGTCGAACACTATGCGCCCCTGCTCGTCCGGGGTGGTGAAGCGCGGGCAGTTGTAGCCCTCGATGAGGAACAGCCTGTCCAGGTCGAATTCGTAGCCCGCCCTGTCCACGCGGGCCACGACCAGGTCGTGCGCCTCGGCGATGACGTAGGAGGCGTCATGGCCGCGCACGTAGCCGCACATCACCCTGCCCTCGCTGAGCTCCACGGCCGTGCAGCCCTCGGGCAGTTCCTCGGGCAGCTCGGTAAACAGCATGCCTATCGTGTAATCGAAGCAGCTCATGTCGCCCGGCCAGGAATGGATGACGCCCACGTAGTCGGGCGAGTAGGCCCCGGGCAGCGCCTCCAGCCGGCCGAACAGCCCGGCGGCAAACTGCCTTTCCCACTCGGCGGGCAGCGGGTTGTCGCCCTGGTTCACCACATGCACCTGCGCGCCCACGGCGAACAGGCGCGGCTGGTCGATGAGCTTATAGTCTATCAGTTCCGACATTTGCTCCTCCATTGGCCGTGCGCCCCCGCTCAGCGGGAGAGCATGACCTGCTTTTCGTAATCGCGCACCTTGTCGAGCCACGCATCGCCCACCGGCACGCCCGCCTTCAGGCAGTAGTAATCCCACACCGCGCCGAAGGGCAGGGTCTTGTCCTCCTCCATCAGCGCCAGCCGGCCGGTCAGGTCGCCCGCCAGCTCCAGCTCCTTGAGCTGAGCGGTGTTCTCCAGGTTGGCGCGCAGCAGCGCCTTGCGCGCGTTGCGCGTGCCTATTATCCAGGCGGCCAGGCGGTTTATCGACGCGTCGAAGAAGTCCAGCGCTATCTTCACCCGGTCGGTGTACCCGCCGCGCACGACCTGCTGCATTATCGCCATCAGCTCGTCGTCCATGGTGACGACGTGGTCGCTGTCCCAGCGCACGGGGCGGCTCACGTGCAGCAGCGCCTCGGGCATGAACTGCATGATGGAGGATATCTTGTTGGAGATGACCTCGGTGGGATGGAAGTGGCCGGCATCCAGGCAGTAGAGCTTGCCGCGGGACAGGGCGTAGCCCATCATCAGCTCATGGCTGCCCACGGTGTAGCTCTCCAGGCCCAGGCCGAACACCTTGGACTCCACGGCCTCCTTGACGCCCTCTATGCTGCCGCCGGCGAATATCGCGTCCAGCGACTCTATCATGCGCGCGCGCGGCGCGGCCATGTCGGCGGGAGTGTCTTTGTAGCCGTCGGGCATCCAGTAGTTTATCACGCACTCCTTGCCCAGCCTGCGGTAGAACGCCTCGCCTATCTCGCGGCAGCGCTTGCCGTGCTCTATCCAGTAATCGCGCACGGCCTTGTCGGGGCTGGACAGCGTAAAGCCGTCCTTGACCATGGGATGCGAGAAATAGGTCGGGTTGAAGTCCAGGCCCATGCCGCGCTCGGCGGCCCAGTCCATCCAGGCGGCAAACAGCTCGGCGGTGTACTCGCTGCGCTCCACCTTGCGGCCGCCCAGCTCGGCATAGCTGGCGTGCAGGTTGAACTTCTTGCAGCCGGGTATCATGCTCATGGCGACGTCGGCGTCGGCACGCAGCTCGTCGGGCGTGCGCGCGCGGCCGGGGTAGTTGCCGGTGGTGGCGATGCCGCCGGAGAGGCTGTCGCCGCTGTCAAAACCGAGCACGTCGTCGGCCTGCCAGCAGTTCATCGATATCGGCACGCCGTCCACGGCCGCTATCGCGGCGTCCACGTCTATTCCGCGAGCGGCATATACTTCCTTTGCATATTCGTATCCCCTGAGCACAAGCTTTTCGTCCATATCAGTATCACCCCATCAGGATAGATTTATGGTCTGATTATACCATAAACCTCGGCACATTCCAACACTTTTTTACAGTTTGAGCGCGCATGAGCAGGGCGTTTTTGCGCAAAAGCCGCAAAGGGTATTTACAAAAGATATTTTTTGGGCTATCATATATCCAAGGGGGGTGTTGCGCAATGGCAAAGCTCACCAAGGATAAGCTTTGGGCCAGGAAACTTATCTCTACCGATTCATGGCTAGCACCGTACCGCACCGACATAGAGCTGCGCATGGCGAAGTATCTCAGCTGCCGTCAGCGGCTCGTGGGCACGGGCAAGATAACCGACTGTGCCGACGGGTACAGGTACTTCGGCGTACACAGGCATGAGGACACCTGGACCGTGCGCGAATGGCTGCCGGACGCGGCGCAGGTCTCGCTCATAGGCACATTTAACGGCTGGCGGGCGGACGCCGATCCGCTCACGCGGCTGGAAGGCGGCGTATGGGAGGCCATATTGCCCGGCGACGCGCTCGCAAACGGCCAGCAGCTCAAGCTGCACGCAGTGTTCCGGGACGGGCGCAGGCGCGACATAATCCCTGCATACATAAACAGAGTCGAGCAGAACGCCGACGGCTCCTTTGCCGGAGTGGTATGGGACGTGCCCTACAAGTGGCGCACCCGCCGCTACTCCACGCCCCGGCTGGACGAGCCCGTGATATACGAGGCGCACGTGGGCATGGCGCAGGAAAAGGAAGGCATAGGCTCCTACCGCGAGTTCGAGGCAAACGTGCTGCCGCGCATCAAGGCGGACGGCTACAATACCGTGCAGCTGATGGCGATAATGGAGCATCCCTACTACGCCTCCTTCGGCTACCAGGTGAGCAGCCTGTTCGCGCCCAGCCAGTGGTTCGGTGCGCCCGAGGAGCTCAAGCACATGATAGACACGGCGCACGCCATGGGCCTGCACGTACTGCTGGACGTGGTGCATTCGCACGCCGCGCCCAACACCTCCGAGGGGTTGGCCGGCTGCGACGAGCAGGGCGGGCGCTACTTCCTGCCCGGCGACAGGGGCTGGCACAAGGCCTGGGGCTCGCGGCTATACGACTATTCCCGCGACGAGACGCTAAGGCTGCTGCTGAGCAACCTGCGCTACTGGCTGGAGGAGTTCCGCTTTGACGGCTTCCGCTTTGACGGCGTGACCTCCATGCTCTACTGGGACCACGGTCTGGGCCAGGCGTTTGACAAGTACGACAAGTACTATTCGCTCAACAGCAACATCGACGCGCAGGTCTACCTGATGCTGGCCAACGAGCTCACGCATGCGGTGCGGCACAACGCCATCACCATCGCCGAGGACATGAGCGGCATGCCCGGCATGGCGCTGCCGCTGAGCACGGGCGGCTTCGGCTTCGACTACCGGCTCAACATGGGCGTGCCCGACATGTGGATAAAGCTCACCAAGGACGTCAAGGACGAATACTGGGAGATGGGCAACATCTACTACGAGCTGACGCGCCACCGCGCGGGCGAAAAGCAGGTATCCTACTGCGAAAGCCACGACCAGGCGCTGGTGGGCGACAAGACGCTCATATTCCGCATGGCGGACGCGGCCATGTACACCGACATGGACAACGTTGTTCACACGCCGGTGATCGACCGCGCCATCGCGCTGCACAAGATGATACGCTTCATCACGCTCACGCTGAGCGGCGACGGGTATCTGAACTTCATGGGCAACGAGTTCGGCCATCCCGAATGGATTGACTTCCCGCGCGAGGGCAACGGCTGGTCGCACAAA
>JBJEUC010000170.1:0-3992 GCA_051883635.1 Candidatus Fimadaptatus sp. | reverse complement strand
TGTGCATCACCGCATCCCTACCACCAGCGGCGCAAGAACGCGCCGCAAAGACCGCAACGCAACAAATGAACGCAGAGCAACGTACCCACCCCTGCCCCTGCGGCAGAGCGCCGCGCCAGAACGCAGCGCTCCGCGGCCTCCAACCCCATAGCGGAGCGGCGGCGTTACAAAGGGGTGAGAAGAGAATCCAAGGAGGGAGTAGGGGGAACTCGCAATCCCCCTATCCCTCCTTGGCCGCCGGAGGCTGCCACATGGCTGCTACCGCAGCCATAAGCGGCGCAAGGATGCCGCCGCAAAATCCGCAAAGCAGAGGAAGAATGCAGAGCAGCACGCAAACCATTTGCCCCTGCGGCGGAGCGTCAGCGAAAGCATACGCCCCTCTCCGCCCGGGCAACTAAAGGCAACCCTTGCCGCTGCATCCCGCCATCAGCTACCTCCTCGCTCACACCACCTGCACCTGGCAGGAGCGCATTACCTCCAGCGCCGCCTCATGCCTTGCTGGCGTAACGCCCGCGCACAGCTCCGCGCGCACGCTCAGCTCGGCCTCGGGCAGCGCCGCGCGCAGCAGCAGCGCATTGGACACCACGCATATGTCGGTGCACAGGCCGCACAGCTCTATCTCCACGCCGCGCCCGCCCGGCAGACCCGCGCGGGCCGCCTCCGCGGCCAGGCCGTGCGCCAGCTCCACGCTGCCAAAGGTCGGCTTTTCCACCGTGCGCGCGCCGGGGCACTGCGCGCGGGCGGCCTCTATCGCGGGCGCAAGCCGCCAGCCCTCGCTGCCGCGCAGGCAGTGCGCCACCGGCAGCAGCCTGCCCTCGTGCGTGGCGGCATAGTCCGCGCCGTGCGTATCCTGCGTGAATATCACCTGCTCGCCCGCCCGGGCGGCGGCGCGTATGCGCTCGGCCACGGGCTCGGCTATCACCTGCGCCTCACGGCTGCCCAGCGCGCCGGTCACAAAGTCGTTCTGCATGTCTATCACTATCAACAGCTTCATTGCTCTACCTCCTTGCGACCATTATAGGCGCGCCGGCGCGCAAAATCAAGCCCGCCGGACAAAGCGATTGCCCGCCGCGCCGCCCTGTGTTAGAATGGAAAAAAGCCCCCGCGCGGCACTGCGCGGGCGGGAACGGAGGACTGCATGGAGGAGAGCATAACGAACATAAACGCGCTGCTCGCCGGCATGGGCGAGGGCGCGCTGAACATGGGATGGCGCATCGTCTCGGCGCTGGCGGTGCTGGCGCTGGGCTACTGCCTAAAGCAGCTCATAAGGCGGCTGATAAAGCGGCTTATGGACATAAAGGTGCGCTCGCGCGCCGTGTCCGAAAGCCGCGTGCGCTCGCTGAGCGCGTTCATGCTGGCGGTTTACGACTTTGCCGCCTGGTTCATCATCGCCGTGAGCGCGCTGAGCCAGCTGGGCGTGGACGTGACCAGCCTGCTCACGGTCGCGGGCGTGGGCGGCATCGCCATAGGCCTGGGCGCGCAGACGCTGGTGAAGGACATGCTGGCGGGCCTGCTGTTCTTCCTGGAAGACCAGTATCAGCCCGGGGACATCATCAAGGTGGGCGAGGTCTGCGGCGAGGTCGAGCGCATGACGCTGCGCCTGACCGAGATACGCGAGTTTTCGGGCGACCTGCACGTGATACCCAACGGCGAGATACGCGCCGTGACCAACTCCACGCGCTCCTTCCACCGGGCGATAGTCGACCTGTCGGTCGATTACGGCGAGCCGCTGGACGAGGTCATACGGGTGCTGGGCGACGAGCTGGGCCGCTGCTACCCCGAAGTGGAGGGGCTCACTGCCGCGCCCGTGTGCCTGGGCGTGACGAAGCTGGCCGATTCGGGAGTGGAGCTGCGCGTAGCGGCCGAGTGCGCCGTAAAGCAGCACTGGGCGGTGGAGCGCGAGCTGCGCCGCCGCATCAAGAACCGCTTCGACGCCGAGGGCATAGAGCTGTCGCTGCCGCAGGTGGTGGTACACCCGGGCGGCAAGACCTGACGCCATATCCCTCCCCGCGGGCGCATATACTGGCACGTAGGGAGGGATATTCATGCTGGAATTTCTGCTGTCGCTGTGGCTCATAGCCGGATACGTGAGCACGCGCTCCTCCTTTCCGCAGCCGCTGAGCGCGGAGGAGGAACGCGAGGCGCTCATGCGCATGGCGGAGGGCGACTCAGACGCGCGCCGCCGGCTGATAGAGCACAACCTGCGCCTGGTAGCGCACATCGCCCGCAAGTACTCCGCGCCCGGCCAGGACAGCGACGACCTCATATCGATAGGCTCAATCGGGCTGATAAAGGCGGTGGACACCTACCGCCCGGGCATGGGCACGCAGCTGTCCACCTATGCGGCGCGCTGCGTGGAGAACGAGGTGCTGATGTGCCTGCGCTCCAGCCGCAAGCTGGCGCGCGACGTGTCGCTGCAGGAGCCGATAGGCACCGACCGCGAGGGCAACGACATAATGATAATGGACGTGCTGGGCACCGACGGCGAGGAGGTCGAGGAGCAGGCGCACACCCACATGGAGATGGCGCGGGCCGTGCGGCACATGAACCGGCTGCTCTCCCCGCGCGAGCGCACCGTGCTGGAGATGCGCTACGGCCTGCGCGACGGCCGTCCGCGCGCGCAGCACGAGGTCGCCGCCGCGCTGGGCATCTCCCGCAGCTATGTGTCCCGCATAGAGAAGCGCGCGCTGGAGCGGGTGCGCGCGGCCATGGAGGACGCAGTGCCAGGCAGGTAGGTGCGCGGGGCAGCTCATGGCACAAAGAGGCGGCCCTCCCATGCGGGGAGAGCCGCCTTGCGCCGCCTGTCAGGGCAGCCGGTCATTCAGCACTATGTAATCCGGGTCATAGAAGGTAATGCCCTTTGAGCGGACGCTCCTGGCCGAGTTGCTGAAGGTGGGCAGATCGTAGGAATAGCCGCAATAGCTGCCGGCCCTGTATGTATCGGTCACGGCAAAGTGCACATGATCTCCCGTTGAGGAGCCGGTGCTGCCCATAACCCCTATCCTGTCGCCCACGGAAACGGACTGGTCCACTCTCACGCTGAGGCTGCTCATGTGGGCGTAGAACGAATAGACCGTCTTGCCGCTGAGCTGATGCTGTATTACGACGCAGTTGCCGTTGGCCGAATTGTAGCCTGCAAACCTTACTATGCCGTCCGCCGCAGCCTTGACGGTGTAGTCGCCCGATATTATGTCTATTCCCAGATGGTCGGCGCCCTTGTAGGAGTAGTAGTGGCTGAAGTCCTGGGTCATGGTGTGGTCGCTTAGCGGGTACTCCCAGCGGCCCACCAGCAGCGCCTCCTTCTGCGGCGCCCTGGGGTCGCTCACCCTGGTCACGTACAGCGACTGCGCACGCTCATACCCATTTTCGGCGAAGCAGAGGAAGTCATTGCCCACGGCATAGTTGCCGTTGCGCAGGTCCATTACCAGACCTGTGGCCTTGTTGCGGAAGAACACCGAGCCGTTACAGGCCACTGCCGGCACCCAGAGACTGGCTGCGTCGCCGGATTCATACCTGTGCAGCGTGAGCTTGCCGCCCGGGCGGCGCTGCGCGCCCAGCGCGTTTATGCACAGCTTTGTGCAGTTGGAGGGATGAATGGATACGTAGCCGTTATCGCGGGCGACTATATAGAATATCTCGTTGTGCTCGCCGTTATACTTATCCACGCAGAGTCTGGCATTGTCCTCCTCGGTGGAGGCAAACTGCACGTTCATGCACTTGCTCCGGTCGGCGTAGAGCGTTATCTTGTAATAGCCCGTGCTGAGCTTTAGGTAGCTCTCGTTCGGCGTAGAATACAGGTTGCGGTACATGAAGAACGCCTGCGCGCGCGCATAGCCGTTGGCGCTCCAGCTGATGAACTTGTTGCCCGTAGTGTAGTCTCCGTTGGTGAGGTCCATTACGTAGCCTGTGGCGCGGTTGCGCAGGGTAAAGCTGCCATCGCTCTGGCAGATGGGATACCACTGGCAGTAGTATTGCGTCATCAGAGTATACTT
>JBJEUC010000169.1:0-3995 GCA_051883635.1 Candidatus Fimadaptatus sp. | reverse complement strand
GGGAACGATATGTCGTCACGACGGTTTATGATCCGCGGCAACCGCATACTGGCCACATTTTTTGTTTCGTTCATTATAGCAACGCTCATACCCGTAGCTGCCCTGGGCAGCGTCTATTCGGTGACGCTGCGCAGCATGGAGGAGGAGGTCATAAGCCGCAACACCAGCGTCATGTACCAGTGCCGCCAGGCTGCCGACGGCGTGTTCTCGCTCACCGAGAACATCGTCTCCGCGCTGAGCTTCGACAGCAGCGCGCGCCAGTTCACCGGCCGGTCCTACTCCTACTCCAGCCCCGCGCTGGCCTCCTGCATAAGCGAGCTCAAGCAGGCGGTATCCATACAGCGCTACGTTATGGAGCAGGCCGACATAATCGAGCTGGGCGTTTACAGCTCGCGCGCCCAGGCCGTGGTCTCCACCAAGGCCGGGTACGCCCGCTCCGACACCTACTTCAGCCAGAGCCTGCGCGTGGAGGACGAGGCGATAGCGGGCGAGCTTCATAACGCCAGCGACTTCATGCTGCACCCGATAACCCGCGTGACGCTGTTTGGCCAAAGCCGCGACGCCATAATAGCCACCTCCCCCATCATCTCCAGCAGCGGCCGCCGCATGAGCGGCGCGTCGGCCTACGCGGTGCTGGACGCGACCGAGCTTTGCGAGATACTGGGCGACCTGCTCCTGTCCGAGGACTGCTTTGCCTACATCGCCGACAGCGAGGGCACGATACTCCTCCAGGCCGCGGGCGGCGCCGCCGGGAGCTACTCCACCGTGGACGAGATAGACGTGGACGAGGGCCGCTACATAATCCTCTCCAGCACCGATTCGCGCGGCTATGTCTACACCGCCTACGTATCCGGCGACGTGATATATGAAAAGGTCGCATTCATCCGCAGCATGATGCTGATAGTCACCCTTGCTGGGCTGCTGGCCGGAGTGCTGGTATCGTTCGTGCTGGCCCTGCGCACCTCCCGCCCAGTGATGGACATATACAACATGGTAAAGGACGGCTCCGCGTCCTCCTCCCCCGCGCCCATCAGCTACGACTACCTCAAGGGCACGATAAGCGAATGCATACGCAGCAACGCCGCCCTGAGCCAGAGCATGGCCAAGTACATGGACTATTCCCGCCGCGACCTGATACGCCGCCTGACCGACGGCTCCGAGTTTCTGCCCGACGAGATAGACAGCCGCGCGCGCACTCTGGGCATGGACCTGAGCGCGCGCACCTACGCCGCGCTGCTCATCAGCTGCCCCGCGCCCTCGGGCGACGACCGCGCCGCGCTGGACGCCGCGCTCAGCGACATGAACAACGTCTGGCTGCTGGTGGAGCGCGCCTTTTCGGAATGCAGCGCGTTCTCCGCGCTCTTCAGCGGCAACTACACCTCCGAGATGCCCATACTGATACTTATGGACGAGGCGGACGAGCAGCAGTGCGCGCGCCTGATGCAGAGCGAGGTGGCGCGCATATCCGACAGCCTGCGCCAGCGCTTCAACATCGCGCCCAAGTACGTATGCGGCGGCTTCACGCACGATATCGCCTCGGTGGGCGGGCTCTTCCTGCGCGCGCACGACGCTCCCGCCTCCGGCGAAGGCGCGCTGCTGTTCGCCGGGGAGGACGCGGGCATAAACGTGTACTACTCGCTGCAGGAGGAGATGCAGCTGGTCAAGGCCATCTCCGCCGGCGAGAGCGAGATAGCCCGCACGCTGGTGGACCGCATACTGGAGCGCAATCTGGCGGCCGACTCCGCCTCGCCCGAGACGCTGCGCATATTCCGCCACGCGCTCTACCTCACCATGGCGCGCGCGGCCGAGGCGCAGCCCGCCTCCCGCGACGAGGTGATGCGCCGCTCGGCGTTCCTGCTGGACGAGCGCACGCCCGTATCGCCCCGCGCGCTGCCGGGCGCAGTGCGCGACCTGGTGGAGAGCGTAATAGCGCTCAACCGCTTCAGCAGCGTAAATCGCGACAAGGAGCGCATGCGCGAGATACTCGCCTACATAGGCGAGCGCTTCTCCGACCCCGAGTTCACGCTGTACAGCGTATCGGAAAGGTTCGGCCTGCCCGAATCCTACCTGTACCGCTACATACGCGCGCAGAGCGGTTCCACCTTCGCCGCGCTGCTGGAGCGCTGCCGCATGGAGCGGGCCGCCGAGCTGCTGGCCGGCAGCGACCTGAGCGTGGACGAAATCGCGCGCGAAACGGGCTACAATTCGTCCCACGCCTTCCGCCGCGTGTTCAAGAAGTGCTACGGCATGCTGCCCTCGCAGTACCGGGAGACCATGTCGCCCGGAGACGGGGCGTAGGCCGGGGTGCGGGAAGGGTGAGCCGGGGGATGCGGGCGCGCAGGGCGTTTGCCGTGGAGCAGAGCGCTCCGCATGACCCTGCCGCCGCGATAGCAATGCTGACAGCTCTTGCCCGCGCTGCCGATGCGCGTGGCCTGGCAATGCGCGATATGCGGACGCATACGCAGCTTGCTGTTGAGCAGAGCGGACTGTGATGCTGACGCGCGCGACCATGCACGGCTGACTCCGGGCCGGGCGACGCGCGATATATGCGGGCGCGCAGGGCGATTGCCGTGGAGCAGCGCGAATTGTGCCGATGCGCGCGGCCGGGCGCGGGCTGGCGCCGGGCCGGGCGACGCGCGATATGCGGGCGCGCAGGGCGATTGCCGTGGAGCAAACCCCCCCGCATGGCCCCGCAGCCGGATGGCAATGCTGACAGCTCCTGCCCGCGCTGCCGGCGCGCGCCATGTGAAAAACTGCCTGGACGGCCGTCCGGGCGGCGATGCGCAAAAAACATGCCCTGCCGCGCGCTCTGCGGCAGGACTTTTTCAATTTTACGCGTGTCTTTTTTCAATATATATGATATACTAGGGCCGAGGCGCATATCTGCGCGCAGCGCGGGCCAACGCCGCGCCGCGCATTGCTCCATATTATGTATTCAGGACAGTATCCTATCACGAAAGGACGGATGTGACGGTGGGAAGTTCGGCAAAGACGTTTCCGGGCGGAATACACCCGCATGAGTTTGGCCAGGGCAAATCCGCGACCAATTCGCAGCCTGCCCGCGCCGCCGGGGCGCCCGAGCGCGTGGCCATATCGATGGCGCAGCACATAGGCGCGCCCTGCGCGCCGCTTGTCAAGCCGGGCCAGCGCGTGCTGATGGGTCAGAAGATAGGCGAGATGCGCGGCTTCATGGGCGCGCCGGTCCATTCGAGCGTATCCGGCACGGTAAAGGCGCTGGAAACGCGGGTAATGGCCGGCGGCGCAAGCGCACAGGTAGTGGTTATTGAAAACGACTTTCAGGATGAATGGTCGGAGGAGGCGACTCCGCCCGCCAACGCCGACGCAATGACGCGTCAGGAGCTGGGCGCATTCGTGCGCGAAAAGGGCATAGTCGGTCTGGGCGGCGCGGCCTTCCCCACCTCGATAAAGCTGACCCCGCCCGAGGACAAGCCCATCGACTACGTGATAATCAACGGAGCCGAGTGCGAGCCCTTCCTCACCAGCGACCACTGCATGATGCTCAAAAACGCCGCGGGCGTGGCCGACGGCCTCAAGTGGGCCATGAAGATATCGGGCGCGGCCAAGGGCGTGGTGGCCATAGAGCAGAACAAGCCCGACGCCATCGCCGCCATGGAGCAGGCGCTGAGCGGCACCCCCTATTACGTGCAGCCCCTTGCGGTAAAGTACCCGCAGGGCGGCGAGAAGCAGCTGATACAGGCCGTGACCGGCCGGCAGGTGCCCTCCGGCAAGCTGCCCATGGACGCGGGCTGCATAGTGATGAACGTATCCACGGCGGCGGCGCTGAGCGAGGCGTTCGCGACCGGCCGCCCCATAACCGAGCGCATAGTGACCGTGACCGGCGACGTGCCGCAGCCCGCCAACCTTATAGCGCGCGTGGGCACGCCCATAGGTGAGCTGATAGCCCAGTGCGGCGGCGTGCCGGACGACACGCTCAAGATAATCGCCGGCGGCCCGATGATGGGCCAGGCGCTCTC
>JBJEUC010000168.1:0-4003 GCA_051883635.1 Candidatus Fimadaptatus sp. | reverse complement strand
CATCAGCATTGCCGCAAGCTTCCTCATACGCATACCTCGCCTCTCCCCCCATATGCCGCCGCAGGCCCTGTCTCCCCGCGCGGCGCGGCTCACTGCGCGCCGCCGTTGACTATGCGCACGTATTCCTCCGGAGGTATCATGGGCGTCTCCACACGCCTGAGCGTATCCTCCGATATCCAGCCGTCGCGGGCGTACTCCTGCCCGGCCCGGCGCACCTGCTCAAGCAGCGGCTCGGCCACCACGGCGGCCTCCGGCACGTTGAGCATGGGCGCTTCCGCCACGGTGATGATGGTGGAGTCCTCGCCGAACATGCGCCTGAAGTGCATCACGGCGGGCTCGAAGTTGTGCTCGGCATTGGGGAACCCGCAGCCGCAGATCATCACATACCGCAGGTGGCTGAAGTCCCGCTGGGCGACATGCTCGTAATGGTCGCCCTCCCGGCGCATGGCCATGGAGCCCAGCGGCAGCGTGCGGTCGATGAGCGCCTTGAGCGGCGCGGGCAGGCCGTAGCAGTACAGCGGGAAGCTGAATATCAGCAGGTCGCTTTCCAGTATCTCCTCCAGTATCGCGCGCATGTCGTCGTCATGCACGCACTTGCCGCCGTTCCTCATGCAACCCAGGCAGCCGGTGCAGTACTCTATGTGCCGGTCGATCACATGTACGATATGCACGTCGTTGGCCTGCACGTCGCCCATGCCCGCGACGAACGCGCGCGTAAGGCGCATGGTGTCGCTCTTTTCCCGCTTGGGACTGCCGCTCAGTACGAGTATCTTCATTCCGCATACTTCCCTTCCTTATCGATATCCTTAGGCCTCGCGAGCGCTGTCGCGCCCCGGAACGCGCGGCTCAGCATGTCGGATATCTCCTCCTCCGAAAACCGGCACACGCGCGCCGCGCAGAGCGCGCCTATGCCGAAGGTGAATATCCACATCTGCTTGAACAGCCCCATCGCCTCGTCCCGGCTCAGCGCGTACTCCTCCTCGAGCATGGCGACCGCCGCTGTCGCCGTATCGCCCAGCGTCGCAAACACGTCCGCAAAGCTGCGCGCGCGCTCGTTCTCCACCATGAACAGCAGCTGGTACAGCCGGGGCTCGGCCAGCGCGAAGCGCACCGTCTGCATGCCCAGGCGCTTGAAGGCGGGCAGCTCGTCGCGGGCGCTCCAGGCGAACTCATTGAACCTGCGCATGGCCGCCCGGCGCACATCCTGCATGAGCTCCTCCATGCTGCCAAACACGGTGAATATGGGCCGCGCGGAGCAGCCCAGCCGCGCGCCCAGCTCGCGCGAGGTCAGCGCTCTCACGCCCCGCTCGCTCACCAGCTCCAGCGCCGTGTCCACTATTTCCTCCCGGGAGAATCTGGGCCTGGGCGGCACCGCGCATCCCTCCATTCGATAGCGCACGTTATGCATCACGTGCTTTCGTTTGCGCTTCCCATTATACCGCGCGGCCCGTCCCGCGTCAACCGCGCGGGGATTAGAGTTTGCTGTGAAAACGGGCGTTCCCGCCCCTTGCCCGGCAGCGACTGTGTTCGGCGTTCATACCGACGGGTGCGGAAGCAGGCTGTCCTGCTGACGCCAACCACTTTTCGTTTCCGCAATGCTCACCACAAAAAAAACACCGAAAGCTTGAAAGGGCCTCAGCCTCCGCGTTCTCCCGTCATTACACCCGTCCAACCCTCGCGCCCGGTTTGATGCATTCCGGCGGATGAGGACGCACCCCGCCCCGCCGCCACTCCATCCCGTTTCCGCAATGCTCACCACCAAAAACGCCGAGAGCGCGGAAGGGCTTCCGCCCTCCCGCGCCTCCCGGCCATCGAATGTCCCCCGCAATTCCGTCCCGAAACGCCGCGCAGACTTCCGGCGCTCAGTACCACTGCGCGTACCGCTCCATCGCGTCCATCACGGCCACGACGTTCTCCCGGGGCGTGCCGGGATACAGGCCGAACACCATCGTCAGTCCCCCGTCCGGGCAGGCGAGCGCCTTCACCTCCGAGTGTATCAGCTCGTCTATCTGCCGGGGCGTGCCCATGCAGGTGACGTGCTGGCGGTCTATGTCCAGATCCACGCACAGCTTGCCCTTGAAGCGCGCGGCTATCCAATCCACGCCGTTGACCAGATCCTGCAGGTTTATCACCATCACGCCGCTGTCCACGATGTCGTCCACCAGCGTGCGTATGTCGCCGTCCGAGTGCATGTGTACGGGCCTGCCCGCGTCGCGCGCGCTGCGCATCATGCGCTGATAGCTGGGCTTTATGTACTTGCGGAAGTGCGCCGGGGAGAGCATGGGGCCCACCTGCATGCCCAGATCCTCCGGGAACGTGACCATGTCCACGCCCAGCTCGATGTAACGGCGGATTATCGCGTGGTTGAACTCCTCCAGCCGCGCTATCAGGTCGAAGAGCCGCGGCTCCTCGTCGGCCATGTCGAACAGCAGGTTGGAGTAGCCGCGCATGTCCGACAGTTGCAGGAACGTATGTCCGTGGCGCAGGCCGCCCATCACGAATTCGCCCTGCGCGTGGCGGCGCTCGATGCCCGCGCGCACCTCGGCCCAGTCGACCGGGCCTATGCCCATCCTGTGCTCGGGATCGGGCATGCGGTAAGTGTCGTAGGCCGCCCAGTCGGCCAGCGGGTGCCCCACCACGGTGCCGGTTATGCCGTCGTCGGTCGTGGCCCATACGCAGCCGAAGTCGTCGGTAAAGGGCGCGTCCTTGCGGGCGCACAGCGCGTACTCGGGCGTATAGGGCAGCCTGGGCGGCTTGAAGCCGGGGAACAGCAGCGGGTGCCGCTCCATCTGCTCGCACAGCCAGTCCTGCGGGTAGTGATGCCAGCAGGCGGCGTTTATCGCAAAGCACATGGGTATCACGTCGGGCTTTTCAAAGAATATGGCCCGGTACATATTGGAGCGCGAGGCCTTGCGGCTGGAGGAACGGGCCGCGCTGTCAACGCTGGTCTCAGGCACTTGAAACACCATCCTTCCTTTTATGTTGCCATTGTACACCAAGTCATGCTATAATGCGTTCAAAATACAATTATCGCGTTTTTTCGCAAAGGAGCGGGGCACATGGATTTCAGCCGCGAGATACCCGACCGGCCCGAGATGTTCACGCACGAGCGCACGCTGCTGCGGCCCGACAAGCGCGGCATATGCGGGCTGCGGGAGCTGGTGCGCGTCAACTTCGTCAGCCAGCTGCCGCGCATTGCCGAGCACATACACCCCGACGCCATGGAGATATGCTACTACTCCAAGGGCACGCAGGTCTACTCGGTGGGCGGCGGGGACTACTGCATCAAGGGCGGCATGGTGTTCGTCACCTACCCCAACGAGGTCCATTCCAGCGGCGGCAACCGCCAGGAAAAGGGCGGGCAGCTGTTCTACATGATAATAGACACGGTCAATTCGCCCGAGCGCCTGCTGGGGCTGGACAGCGAGGACGCGCTGCAGCTGGCCGCCGCGCTCAACGCGCTGCCCCGCACCTTTCACGTGGGCGCGGAGGTGAAGGCCCTGTGCGACGGGATATTCGACGTATGCGCCGCGCAGCCGTTCTGCTGGCGCACGCGGCTGCGCATGGGCGCGTTTGAGCTGCTGTGCGAGCTGATACGCTGCGCCGAGCGCCGCGAGAGCGCCGCCGTGAGCCCCGAGATAATCCGCGCGCTGGACTACATCGAGGACCGCATCCGCGAGGGCGGGCGCATCAGCATCGCCAGCATAGCCGCCAGCGCGCACTTCTCCGCGCCGCAGCTGAACCAGCGCTTCCTCAGCGAGATAGGCGAGACCCCCGGCCAGTACATAAACCGCCGCCGCACCGAGCTGGCGATGGCGCTGCTGAGCGAGGGCGTGTCCGTGACCGAGACGGCGCTCCGGCTGGGCTTTGCCTCCAGCCAGCACTTTTCCAGCTTCTTCCGCGCCTACACCGGCTGCTCGCCCACCCAGTGGCGGCGCAGCTCCGGCGCATCACCGCGTCCCGAAGGCTGAGGCGCGCTGGCGGGCGGCCGGATGAGCGCATT
>JBJEUC010000167.1:687-4023 GCA_051883635.1 Candidatus Fimadaptatus sp. | reverse complement strand
CTTGGAAAAGCGGTTGTACTCGCCCATGGACACTATCGCGTCGCGCACGCGGCGGCGCATCATGCGGAAATCGCGCGCCCCGTCCACTATGTCGGCGGTAGAAAGGCGGTTTATCAGCCAGTAGAAGCAGTGCGCAAACGCCGAGCGCACCGGCGGCTCGCCGCGCCGCGTGGAGCGCCGCGTGGCCACCACGTCGTAACCGTCCTGCACGATGCCCCGGTACATCTCGCCCAGCAGCTCAGGCGGATCCTGCAGATCGGCGTCCATCACCGCCACCAGCTCGCCCGTGCAGTGCTCAAACCCGGCCAGCAGCGCGGCCTCCTTGCCGAAGTTGCGCGAAAAGCTCAAAAAGCGCACCCGCCCGTCGCGCGCGTGCAGCTCCTTCATCAGCTCCAGCGTGCCGTCGCTGGAGCCGTCGTCCACCAGCATCAGCTCCAGCTCCACCCCGGGCAGCGCGGCCACCGCCTCGCACACGGCGTCGTAAAAGCGCGGCAGCGCCTCCTGCTCGTTGTAGCAGGGCACGATTATCGAAAGCGTATTGCCCAGCGCGCTCACCTGTCCGCCCCCTTGCCCTTGTTGAATATCAGCAGCTTGCTGGCCAGATAGTTGACCACGATTATCACCAGATTGCTAATCAGCTTCATCAGCATGCCGCGCCAGCCCCATATGTCCACCGTCACCCACATTATGCCTATATCCAGGAAAAACGATACCGCGCGGCAGGCGAAAAAGGAGCCCATCTCGCGCAGCAGCTCCGCAGGGCCGTGCGTGCGGCTGCGGAACACGTACCGCTTGTTGGTTACATACGCAAACAGCACCGCCAGCACCTGGGCCAGCGCCGTGGCCGGAACGGTGCCCGCGCCCGCCAATTCCAGGAAATAGTACGCGACCGTGTTGACGAGCGTGGTCAGCCCGCCGAAAAATACATACGCTATCTGCTCCCGGTAGCGGGCAAACAGCTCCCTTATTCTAACCATAATGCGCCTCCGCACAGTCTTATGGCTACATTCTAGTATATCCTGTTGGCAATACTGTGTCGGGGCGGTTATTCATCGCCGCAGGCGCGGGCTTTGGGTCATATGCGCCGCAGCGCCGCCTGCGCCGCGTCGACGTCGTCCCTGTGTACATAAAATATGTATTCCGGCTCGCGCTGAGCGCCGCCCGCCGCGTTCCGCCCGCGCCCGGATGAAGCGTCCTGACGCGTGCGCAGGCTGTAGCGTATGCCCGCCGCCGCCAGCGCCTCCCGTATCTCGGCCTGCCGCCTGAGGGAAAACGTCACCGTCAGCTCGCGCCGGTTGAATATCGTAAGCATACTGTCCCTCCTAAAACTCGCAGAAGCGCTCGCCCCCGGCGGCCTCGCAGAGAGCGCGCGGCGCGGGCGCAAAGCGCAGCGCCTCAAACGCCGGGCGGGGCATGGCCCGGTGCAGCGCGGGCAGCGCCCGCCCCAGGTCGTTGCGCCGGGAGCCCACCCGCGCGTCTGTGATAAGCCTAAAGCCGAAGTCGCTGTACAGCTTTATCGCGCGGAAGCTGGACGGCTGCGTGTGCAGGCACACGGGCATGTCCTCATCGCCCAGCCCGGCAAGCGCCCGGCTGAGCAGCGCCCGCCCCAGCCCGCGCCCCTCCCAGCCGCGCAGCACCTTGAACCAATGCACCGTGTTCACGCGGCCATACGCCTGCCACACAAAGCAGGTGCCCACCGGCACGCCGTCGCGGCACGCCATGAGGCAGCGGCGGAAGAACTCGTCGCCGCGCGGCGCGTACACCCGCTCGAAGAATTCGTCCATGTACGGGAGGTTGGCTTGCGCCTCCGCCTCGGTGTCAAAGTGCATGCGCTTCCACGCGCCCAGCTCGTCCGGGCGGCATGTGCGCAGCTCAAAGCCCTCGGGCAGCTCCCGAAACGCCGCCCGCTCGAGCCTTGCGCACGTCATGAACAGATTGCACTCGAGCATGTGCTCGCTCATAGTCGCCTCCTCATCTGCCGTCCCAGCGGCAGCGCGCCATGTCCACGCGCCCGTCCGCGCCAAACGGCACGCCCTCCTCCTCCAGCCGCGCCCGGCGCAGCCCGCCAAAGCCGCCCGGCGCGATGGAGCCGTCCTCCCTTACCACGCGCTGCCAGGGCAGCTCCTTCGGGCAGGCGCGCATCGCCCAGCCCACGGCGCGCGCCGCGCGGCCTGCCCAGCATCCGCGCCAGCTGGCCGTAGCTCGCCACGCGCCCGGCGGGTATCCGCGCCACCAGCGCATATACCTGCGCAAAAAACCCGTCCATATGACCCTCACAGTTCAATCCAGTACTGCTCAACGATCCCGTCGCCCTCGGGCAGCTCGCCTGCCAGCGCGCCGCCGCAGCGCATTATCGTGCGCGCCGAGGCGGCATTGCCCCTGTCGCACGTGAGCAGGGCGCGCCTGAGCCCGGCCGCGCGGCACCTGTCCAGCGCCCAGCGCAGCATCGAGGTCGCGTATCCGCGCCTGCGCCTGTCCGGGCGCACGCTGTAGCCGACGTTGCCCGCGTACCTGAGCGCCTCGCCCGCGTCCGCGAGCCTGAGCGCCAGCATGCCCACCAGCTCGTCCCCGACCATGGCCAGGTACACCTCCTGCGGCGCGCGGCCCTCGCCGGGCGCCGCAGCGCGGCCGCGCTCCAGGCCGCTCAGCCACTCGGCATACGATGCGGCCCTGTGCAGCCCTCCGGAGCCGTAGGGCTTTTCGCCCGCCGCCCGGAACGCCTCCCGGTACGCCAGCACAGCCGCCTCATGGCGCGCATCGGGCGTTACGAATTGCATGGGTTCCACCTCCCGTGCGTTCTTATCACAATTATAGCATATCACGGTGGGGATGGCAATATGGGCGGGGGTGGGGAGAGTTATGATGAACGGGAGGAAGAGGAGCTATGTAGCTCGGCAGGTGCCACATTGTGTCGACCGGCATGAGTCGCACAAGACCGCCCCGGCAAGCGGCGTGAATCGCCACTTGGCAAGGCCGCGCAATGATACACGGCAGGCTTTACGCAATGTCGCTTGGTAGGTGCCACGTGAATCCCGCCCGGCAAGTGCCCGTTATGCCGCCCCGGCAGATGCCGCGCAATCTCGCGCGGCAGGCTTCGTGTTATGCTATCACGGAAAGTTCAGTGTCATGCTGCCCGGAAAATTCCGTGCTGTGCCAACCTGCAAGCGCCGAGCAATGCCGCCCGGCAAGTTCCGTGCAATGGCTGACCGGCAAGCGCCGCGTTATGCTACACGGCAGGATTCACTCGATTCCGCACGGCGAACGCTACGCAATGCCGCGCAGCAGGCTTTACGCAATGTCGCTTGGTAGGTGCCACGTGAATCCCGCCCGGCAAGT
>JBJEUC010000167.1:0-587 GCA_051883635.1 Candidatus Fimadaptatus sp. | reverse complement strand
GCCCCGCCATGCCCACGGCAGACGCCGCGTCATCTCGCTCGACTGGCTTTACGTTATGCTGTCCAGGCAAGTTCCGTGATATGCCGACCGGCAAGCACAGCCCAGCAATTCCGCGCAATGATACACAGCAGGATTCGCACAATTCCGCCCCGGCAAGCGCCGAGCAATGCCGCCCGGCATATTCGCGCAATGCTGACCAGAAAGTTCCGTACCATGCTGACAGATACGCGCTTGGAAATGCCACCTGGCAAGGCCGCGCAATGATACACGGCGGGATTCGCACAATGTCGCATGATAGGTGCTACGCGAATGCTGACTAACAGTATTCTCACAATGTCGTGCGGCTATCGTCGTGCAATGTTGCTCGGCCGATGCCGCACATTCTGCACAGCAGGACTTCTCGCAATGCCGCTGGGCAAACGTCGCGCAACGCCGACCGGCAGGCTCCGCGCCATGCTACTTGGCAATCGCCCCGTTATGCCGCCCCGGCAGACCACGTACAATGCCACCTCCCCCGTACACCCCGCCAAAACGAAAAAAAGACCGGATATAATCCAGTCTCTTTGCGAGGCGCCACCCGGAATCGG
>JBJEUC010000166.1:0-4036 GCA_051883635.1 Candidatus Fimadaptatus sp. | reverse complement strand
TCGCGGAGGCTCTGCGGGCTTCCAGGTGCTGCTTACCGGGGTGCAGGCGGGACGGCTCACCGTCCTGCCCGCCGCTTGCGCGGACGGCGTGACGGTGGAGGCGTACCGTGAGCTGTCCGTGTACGTGAATCAGAACACCGGCCCCAAGGGCTTCACGGCCGACTGGGCCACGGCCAGCGCATACGCCACCCGCGAGGCGCCCTTCCGCGTTTACGACGCGCTGGAGCCCGTGCCAGAGGGCGGCCTGGACGCCGGGGCGGGCACGGTGGCCGTGTACATATCGCTCGCGGTCGCTCGCGACTGCGCCCCCGGCGCCTACGAGGGAAGCGTGCGCATAGGCGTGGGCGGCGGGGAGGCGGCAGTGACCTACCGGCTGAACGTGGCCGACGCGGTGCTGCCCGCCGAGTCCCTCAAGGTGACAAACTGGTTCAGCGTGGGCAACATGGCCAAGTACCACGGCCTTGAGAAGTGGTCGGAAGCGCACTGGAGCATGATAGCGGAATACG
This sequence comes from Candidatus Fimadaptatus sp., assembly GCA_051883635.1. Classification (GTDB taxonomy): domain Bacteria; phylum Bacillota; class Clostridia; order Christensenellales; family Aristaeellaceae; genus Fimadaptatus. The sequence goes on along the minus strand of JBJEUC010000166.1, from coordinate 3,530 downwards.
GCCGCCTGATGCGCCGCATGCATCAGAACGTGTTCTGGCTCACCTGGGACGTGGTGGATGCGTCCGTGCGCGAGAACGGCAGCTATGCCTTCGACTTTACGCACTGCAAGCGGCTCATCGAGCTGTATCTGGGCATGGGCTTTACGACCATCGAGGGCTCGCCCATATACTCGCGCGACAACTGGGACGCGGTGGAGTTCAACGTGTCCACGCCCAGGGGCCGCGTGAAGGCCCTGTCCGACGAGGCGTATGAGTTCGTGGCCGCGCTGCTCACGGCCTGGCACGATTTCCTCGTGGAGAACGGCTGGTACGGCATCACGATACAGCATGTGGGCGACGAGCCGCACGAATGGGCGGCGGCCGAATACCGCATACTCTCGGGCATCGTGCGCAAGTTCATGCCCGGCGTGCCGTTGATAGACGCGATAGAGACCCACGAATTGCAGGGCAGCCTGGACATATGGGTGCCCAAGAACGATTACTATACCGAAAACCGCGCTCATATGGAGCGCCTGCGCTCGCTGGGCGATGAGATATGGTTCTACACCTGCTGCAAGCCCGGCGGCCATTACAGCAACCGCGTGCTGGATATGCCGCTGCAGCGCATACGCATGCTGCACTGGGGCAACTTCCGCTATGACATCTCGGGCTATCTGCACTGGGGGCTCAACCACTGGAAGGAGGACCAGAACCCCTACGAGCTGACGGCTGTGCCCAGCAGCCCCACGACCTTCTGGCCGGCGGGCGATACCAACATAGTGTACCCGCTGGGCGAACGGGTGATAGGCTCCATGCGCGCCGAGATGATGAAGAGCGGCGCGGAGGATTACGAGCTGCTCAGGGCGGCGGAGCGCAAGCACCCGGACGAGGCGCGCGCCGTCTGCGAGAGCCTCTGCCGCGCGTTCAACGACTGCGACAATACGCCGGAGGAGTTCGCGGAGGCGTACCAAAGGCTGCTTGCGCTGCTGTAACGGGAGCACAATGCTGAAAGGCCAATAAACTGCAATCAGGGGCCGTCTTGAGCGGCGGGCTGTGCCTGCGCTGCCGGGACGGCCCCGATTTGAGACCGGAGGATGCTATATGGAAATATTTGTGCGCGAAAAGAGCGGCGACGGACTCAGCCGCGAGGAGATACGCGAGGCGCTGCTCAAGTCGCTGGAGGGGCGCAGCCTCAAAAACGTGCTCATACTGCCGCCCGACTTCACCCGCTTCCACTCCAACGCGGGCTATATCACCAACGTGTACTATCATGCGCTGACCGATATGGGCGCAAACGTGGACATAATGCCCGCGCTGGGCACTCACGAGCCCATGACGCGCGAGCAGTGCGAGCGCATGCTGGGCGACGTGCCGTATGAGAAGCTGATAGCCCACGACTGGCGGCACGACGTGGTCAGGATAGGCGAGGTGCCGGGCGAGTTCATCAGCTCCATAACCGACGGGCTGTGGACAGATTCCATCGAGGTCGAGATAAACAGGCTCGTCATGGACGAAAAGTACGACCTCATCATATCGCCCGGCCAGGTGGTGCCGCATGAGGTCATAGGCATGGCCAACCACTCCAAGAACCTGTTCGTGGGCGTGGGCGGCGCGGACATGATAAACAAGAGCCACATGGTGGGCGCGGTGTACGGCATGGAGCGCATGATGGGCAAGGACTTTACGCCCGTGCGCCGCATATTCGATTACGCGCTGGAGCACTTCCTCGCCAGCCGCCCGATACTGTTCGTGCTCACCGTGACCACCGCGCCGGGCGGCAACATACATACGCACGGCCTGTTCATAGGCGACAAGCGCAGCGTGCTGGAAAACGCCATCGCGCTGGCGCAGGAGAAGAACATTGACTTCGTGGAGCGCGGCATCAAAAAGTGCGTGGTGTACCTGGATCCGGACGAGTTCAGGAGCACCTGGCTGGGCAACAAGGCCGTGTACCGCACACGCATGGCCGTGGCCGACGGCGGCGAGCTGCTGGTGCTGGCCCCGGGCATAGCGCGCTTCGGCGAGGACATGCAAAACGACGCCATCATACGCAAGTATGGCTACTGCGGCCGGCTCAGGACGCTCGAGCTGTTCAGCGACCCCCAAAACACCGACCTGCGCGAGAACATGGGCGTGGCCGCGCATCTGATACACGGCTCCAGCGACGGCCGCTTTACCATCACCTACGCGGTGAAGGACATATCGCAGGACGAGATACGCAAGGTGCATTTCAACGCCGCCTCCTACGACGAGATGGTCAAGCGCTACGACCCCGCCAAACTCAGCTACGGCTGGAACACCCTGCCCGACGGCGAGGAGATATACTTCATCCCCAATCCCGCCCTGGGGCTGTGGATAGATCGCACGCGCTTCTGACCGGCGCGGCAGGGGAGGAGGTGCGCGCCGATGGGCACGGAAGCCATAAGCATAAGGAAGGCAGAGCATGAGGACGTGGACGCGGTCGCGGCGCTGTACGATGAGCTGAACGACTACCTGAGCGCCCACGTCAACTACCCGGGCTGGCTAAAGGGCATATACCCCACGCGCGAGGACGCCGAGGCGGGCGCGCAGGAGGAGGCGCTCTTCGTGGCGGAAGCGGGCGGCAGACTTGCGGGCACGTTCATACTGCGCCACCGGCCCGAGGAGGCCTACGCGCGGGCGGACTGGCATGTCGAGCTGGACTACGCGCAGATACTGGTCTTGTACACCTTCGCCGTACACCCGGCCTTCCTGCGCCGGGGCGTGGGCCGGGCGATAATGGACTACGTGGTGCGCTTCGCGGCGGACGCGGGCATGAAGGCCGTGCGCCTGGACGTCTACGAAAACAACCTGCCGGCGATACGGCTCTACGAAAGCTGCGGGTTTGACTACATCGACTCGGTGGACCTGGGCTACAGCCAGTACGGGCTGGACAGCTACCGGCTGTACCAGCGGCTGCTGTAAGGCACGCGGGAGCGGGCGGGCGGTAAGCCTGCCCGCTTTTGCATAGGCATGGGCGGGCGGCAGACATGCGCAGGTAAAATTTCCGCAAAGGGTTGTTGGGCACCATCGCCTGTGTTACAATATATAAGGCCGGTAAACGGTCAATATAGCTAAGGAAGTGAGACGCAAGTGGAACCTGTCGGACGAAGTACGCAAAGCGGTGATCCCCGATCGTGCTGTCTGCGCGGGCAGGCGAAGCTGCGTCCTGCCAGATAACCGCATCCGCGCAGAGACCGGACGCGCGTCTTTCCGTGCCCGGGCGCAGTGTACCCATATCCGGTTCCCCGGCCATGACGGCTAGGGGAGCGTGGCGGCGTAGGTGGACTGTGTGCGTATCGAAGGCTTGCCGCAGGGCTGTGCCAGATTGGGCGCAGGCCTGTTTTTGTGTGCTGTCCTCAAGTAATTTGCGCAAAGGAGGACATGCCAATGAATGCCGAGTTTAATTTTGAAGTGCTCTGTGAACTGCTCGAGCGCCGCGCCATAAAGGAACTGCGCGAGCGGCTGACCGGGATGAACGAGGTGGATGTAGCCCAGTTCCTGAGCCGCCTCTCTCCCGAGGAGGCGCGGCT